>NZ_JAVBIN010000014.1:0-173204 GCF_032989665.1 Morganella sp. BCCO 40_0007
TAGGGAACCGCCAGGTTATTATTAAGTGAAGAAGCCACCCATTGGGTGGCTTTTTTGCGTTTGGGCGAAAAGAAAAACATCTTTTTCACCTGAATACGTGTTCTGAACCGGATAGAATGAACCAAATTTTGCTAAGATAGTGACGGACAGAAGCAAACAGTATCGGGGTCAGCGTTGAAAGAGAAAAAAAACTGGTCCGTCCGGTATGTCGCAGGGCATCCGGCACGACAAATCCGCCCGATGTCAGCAGACATGCTGGGTAACGGATTACCGGTTGGTTTACCATTATCCGCACCGGATAAAACTATCCGGGTTGTGGTCTGGAATATCTACAAACAACAGCGTCCTGACTGGCGTAAAACACTTGATCGTATTCTGCATGACACACAACTGGTCCTGCTTCAGGAAGCACAGCCCTCTCCTGAACTGGTCAGCCTGGCAGGCAAACATCAGCTGGTTGCCGATCAGGTTCCCGCGCTGCACTTTCAGCAGCATCCTTCCGGTGTGATGACACTGGCTACCTCTCATCCGATTTATTGTTGTCCGTTACAGCAGAAAGAGCCGTTACTGCGTCTGCCTAAGTCTGCATTAGTGACGGTATATCCGCTTCCTGACGGTCGTCAGCTGATGGTGATTAATGTCCATGCTATTAATTTCAGTTTTGGTGTGGATGTTTACCGGCGGCAGCTGAATACGGTTGGCTCTCAGATCCGCTGCCATATCGGACCGGTTATTCTCGGCGGTGATTTTAACGCCTGGAGCAGGCAGCGAATGAATGCCCTGAAGCGTTTTGCCCGTGCCCAGGGACTGAAAGAAGTACTGTTTCCGCATGATATTCGTACCAAAGCATTTGGTCATCCGTTGGATTATCTGTTCTATCGCGGATTTAAACTGATTTTATCGGATGTTATGCAGACAGATGCTTCAGATCACCATCCTTTGATAGCAGAATTTCAATAATTCGCTTTGTATCAAAAAAACAATATATAAGTATAGATTATATAAGTAAGAATGATTAACTAACTGCTATAGTTAACTCTGTGTTGGTGTTGTGTGTCATTTATTTAATTTTAATGTTAAATAATTAACCGGAGAAACTAAATGCAGCGTATTGTTATTGTTGGCGGCGGTGCCGGCGGCACGATGGTCGCAAATATTCTGACCAGAAAGCTGTTAAATGATATTTATCAGAAGAAAGTGGAAGTTGTCCTGATTTCGGACAGTGAATGGCACTATTATAAACCTGCGTTTATGTATGTTGCTTTTAATCTGTATCTGAAAGAAGAATTACGCAAGTCGCAACGCTCCCTGCTTCGCCCGGAAATTCAGTTTATTCATGACCGTGTTGAACATTTTGATTTTGCATCCCAGACATTGCAGGGAAAAAACGGCACCAAATACGGGTATGACTACCTTGTGATCGCAACCGGTTGTCAACCGCGACCTGACCGGATTTCCGGAATGAAAGAAGCGGCCGATCATTTCTATCAGTACCAACCTGCCCGCCAGCTGGCTGAAAAACTGGCTAAGTTTGAAAAAGGGCGGATTTTTATTACTGTTTCTTTCCCGAATACTCCGAATGTACCTCACCAGTGCGGCATCGCTCCGATGGAAACCACGCTGATGCTGGATGATTATTTCCGCCAGCGCCGTGTCCGTCAGGATATCGAAATCGTTTATACCTATCCGACCGTATCGCAACTGCTTCGTAACTGCCTGTTTATGCAGAAAGATGTCTGTGAAGTACTCCCGTCCGTTTTTCAGGAACGCAACATTCAGGCGCAGCGTGGCTTTACGCTGGAGCGGGTTTGCCCGGAGAAAAAGATTGCTTACTCCAAAGAAGGCGAAGAGCAGCCGTTTGATCTGCTGATAGGTACACCGCCGATTTCTGCGGTGGAATCTGTACGTAATACCGGATTATCCGACGGCGACCCGGAAGAAGGCTGGCTGCCGACAGATCCGGAAACGTTGCAGGTGTACGGGCTGAAAAATGTCTATGTCCTCGGGGATACCGTGGATCTGCCGATCAGTAAAGCGGCGGGCAGTTGCCATAATCAGTCAACTGTCGTGGTGGATAATATTATCGGTGAGATGCGTTTCGGCTATACCACGGCTATTTATGACGGACGGGTTCAGGCGGTCGCGCAGATGGGACTGAATGCGGGGATGCCGCTCCAGTATGATTATAAGCATGATGTGTTACCGACACCGGCAACAAAACTGGGCGGTCTGCTGCGTACCGGTTTTAACCGCGGCTTGTACTGGTCAACCGTTCGTGGCCTGGTATAACGGAGGAAACAACAATGTCTGCAACAGAACAAATGAATGAACACGCGGCTGCACCAAAACCTGAATTATCCGCAGAGACAGCGGAAAAACTGGCGGTGTTGATGCAGCTGAATCGCTTTGATAATGTGATCGATCTGCTGTCCCTGGTATCGGATCTGGTTGATATTATCGGTAAAAATGAAGTCAATAAACTGGCCGATAATGCGGAGTCCGGTATTGCATTACTGTGGGAAAGCGGGCTGGCGCTGAATAAGGCTAAAATGGAAATGATGTACAGTGATGAAAAGTACAATTTCCGTAATACCTATAAGTTACTGAAAGATCAGGATACGCTTAAAGGTATTAATATGGTGCTCAGAACATTACAGATTATGGGCTCCCGCATTCAGCGTATTGACAGTGAACCCTGATAACAGGATATAAAAAAACCGGGTGTTTTATTCACCCGGTTTATTGTTTGCTGAACAGATAAATTATCTGTTTATGCCCGTTTTTTTACACCGGCAAAATAACCCACTGTCAGAATCAGCACCCAGGCAATTCCCACCATCAGTGCCACGCGGGTATCCGGGAAGTAACCCAGAAGTGCAATGACAAAGACCATAAAGGCGATGGTCAGAGCGGGTGCAACCGGCCACATCGGTACCGGGAATTTCAGCGTTTTGACCTCTTCCGGCTTCATCTTGCGGCGCATTGCCACCTGAGATAACAGAATCATCAGCCAGACCCAGACGGTTGCGAAGGTAGCGATAGAGGCGATAATGATGAAGATTTTTTCAGGGATCAGGTAGTTCAGAACCACACCGACCAGCAGAACCGCACTCATTACCAGAACAGTCATCCACGGCACACCATTTTTGGTGAGCTTCATAAAGGATTTCGGTGCCTGACCTTCCTGCGCCATACCGTACATCATCCGGCCTGCGCCGAAGATATCACTGTTAATGGCTGATACCGCTGCGGTGATCACCACCAGGTTCAGTATATTGGCCGCGTAAGAGATATTCAGTTTCTCAAAAATCTGCACAAACGGACTGCCGTTATGGCCGATCTGGTTCCACGGGAAGATACACATCAGAATAAACAGCGTCAGCACATAGAACAGCAGAATACGCAGGGGTACTGCGTTGATTGCTTTCGGAATGGTTTTTTCCGGATTCTGCGCTTCGCTTGCGGTAATACCGATAACTTCGATACCGCCGAAGGCAAACATCACAATGGCGAGTGAGGCTATGACCCCGCTTATCCCGTTCGGCATAAAGCCGCCGAATTCCCATAAGTTACTGATACCGGTAGGATGCGCGGTTTCCTGGCCGAAGCCGAACAGCATAATTGCGGCGCCGCCGACAATCATGGCAATAATCGCGGTTACTTTGATAATCGAGAGCCAGAACTCCATCTCCCCGAATATCTTCACGTGACATAAATTCAGCGCGCCAATGAAACAGACGATCCCCAGAACCCAGATCCACTGATCGACATCCGGGAACCAGAGTTTCATATAGAAGCCGAAGGCGGTGACGTCCGCAAGACAGACAATCAGCATTTCAAAAACGTAGTTCCAGCCGGTGAGGAAACCGGCGAGCGGTCCCATATAATGGCTGGCATATTGTGAAAATGAACCCGGGACAGGATGGTGAACGGCCATTTCGCCCAGCGCACGCATCACCATAAAGACTGCCGCACCTCCGATGAGGTAGGCCAGCAGAACAGCAGGACCCGCCTGCTCAATAGAGGCCGCCGAGCCGTAAAACAGGCCGGTGCCTATCGCCGAACCGAGAGCCATAAAGCGGATATGCCGCCCCGTAAGCCCCCGTCGTAGCGCCGTATTATTTTCTTTCATGTATTAATCCTGTCGCTGTCGTGATTAGCAGCGTTTTTACTGATGTGAAACGCGGTCAGAGTCAACCCGGTACTTTAACATAAAGAGTCATGCTGACGGGATAATTATCTGCAATAATACAGTCTTAAACGTAAGGAACAGATGAGTGATGCAATACCCTATTAACGAAATCTTTCAGACATTGCAGGGGGAAGGCGTTTTTACCGGCGTCCCGGCGATTTTTGTCCGCTTACAGCGCTGTCCGGTCGGGTGCAGCTGGTGTGATACCAAACATACCTGGGAACAGCTGCCGGAAAAAGCCTGCACAGCGGAAGATATGATGAGTAAAACACAGGAAGATGACCGCTGGGCTTCTCTGGATGCTGACAGCATTATTATGCAGTTTGAGGCGAAAGGTTATACCGCCCGGCATGTGGTGATCACCGGCGGTGAACCGTGTTTATATGACCTGCGCCCTCTGACAGCCATACTGGAAGCGCGGGGTTACGGGTGCCAGATTGAAACCAGCGGCACACAACCGGTGCAGTGCAGTGAAAACACCTGGGTGACAGTATCCCCGAAAGTGAATATGCGCGGCGGTTATGATGTGCTGACACCTTCTCTGCTGCGGGCTGATGAGGTCAAACACCCGGTCGGGCGGCAGCGGGATATTGATGAACTGGATTTACTGCTGGCAAAACTGCCGGGGGATAAACATCCGGTGGTGGCATTGCAGCCGATCAGTCAGAAACCGGCGGCAACCGCACTCTGTATTGAAACCTGCATCGCGCGAAACTGGCGTTTCTCGATGCAGACTCACAAATATCTCAATATTGCCTGATTATTCACCGCGGTAAACACAACCGGCGGTACAGGTCTCTTTGACCAGCACGGCACTCAGCATCGGCAGCAGCGGTTTGGTCTGCTGCCAGATCCACTCAGCCAGCACTTCACTGGTCGGATTTTCCAGCCCCGGAATCTCATTGAGATAGTGGTGATCCAGACGGTCATAAATCGGTTTGAACGCCTGTTTGACCTCGGCGAAGTCGATCAGCCAGCCGGTATGTGCATCCACTTCACCACTCAGTTCCAGGCGGACAAGGAATGAATGTCCGTGCAGACGCCCGCATTTATGGCCTTCCGGTACGTGCGGCAGGTGGTGGGCGGCTTCAAACTGGAACTCTTTAAAAATCGTGGTGGTCATAACTCTCTCCGGATAATGACGATATAGCGGATGAAAAGCGTCATTTTACGCAATATTCAGTGAAAATGTTACCAAAAAACAGCAAAGTGACAGATAAATAACAGAACCCCTGTGTTATTCCGGCATCGACAAATCACGTTCTTTTCTCTATGTTGAAACGTCAGAATAATAACGAATACACTCATTTACCGGGTTTACTATGACATCGCCGACCACAACCTGTCCGATCTCCGCACCTGACAGGCAGAAACTGCAACCGTTACTTCATACTCTTACCTCCGGACAACTGAACTGGCTATCTGCCTGGTGCCGTGAACGGGCAGAGGATACGCAGCCTGCGGCGGCACAGGAAGCCGCGGATATTCTGCTGATCGCTGCCTCTCAGACCGGTAATGCCCGGCGCGTCGCGGAATCTCTGCGCGATCAGTTATTCAGTGCGCAGCGGGCGGTACGGCTGGTGAATGCCGGGGA
This sequence comes from Morganella sp. BCCO 40_0007, assembly GCF_032989665.1. Taxonomy (NCBI): domain Bacteria; kingdom Pseudomonadati; phylum Pseudomonadota; class Gammaproteobacteria; order Enterobacterales; family Morganellaceae; genus Morganella; species Morganella sp. BCCO 40_0007. Next base: position 5,787 of record NZ_JAVBIN010000014.1, read on the forward strand.
TATCTCACTCACCGGGTTCCCCGGATCCCCGCTGGTGGTGCTTATCTGTGCGACCACCGGGGACGGGGATGCACCGGAAGAAGCCCTGCCGCTGTTCCATTTTCTTCATTCCGTGCAGGCACCTTTACTGACAGATACCCGCTATGCGGTACTGGCGCTGGGAAACCGGGCTTATCCGCAGTTTTGTCAGGCCGGAAAGAATTTTGATAACCGTCTCCACGCTCTCGGTGCTCAGCGGCTTCTGCCGCGGGCAGAAGCTGACAGTGATTATCAGACCACCGCAGATAACTGGATCTCTCAGCTGCTCCCTGAGTTACTGAATCTGACGCAGCCTGCGGATGAGGAAAAACTCCGCCGTTTTGTTCACAATACTGTGGTGCAGATTGATTCACAGCCGCATCAGCGAAACAAACCACAGTCTGCGGTTTTGCGCCGTGTTGTACGCCTGACCGCGCCGGCGTCGGAAAAACATGTCTGTCAGGTGGTGCTGGATATCAGCGGCACCGGATTACGCTATCAGACCGGTGATGCGCTGGGAGTGTATCCGGAAAACAGTCCGGAACTGGTCAGTGAGCTGCTGGGACTGCTCTGGTTTGATGGTAATGAACGCGTTACGCTGAAAGGAAAATCGTATTCGCTGCGTGAGGCTCTGCTGACACAGTGTGAACTGACCATCAACAGTGCGCCGGTTGTGGCGGCGTATGCCCGTCTCAGTAATGCACCGGAACTGCTGGATATGATTGCAGACCCTCAGCAGCTGACGGCGTATGCGCAGCGCAGACCGGTGGCGGATATGGTCCGTGAGTTTGCGGTACAGACCTCCGCACAGGCCTGGGCCGATTGCCTGCCTCCGCTGATGCCGCGTTTGTACTCCATTTCCTCTTCGCCGCTGATTTCTCCGGATGAGGTGCATCTGACCGCCGGTGTGGTGGAGTACAGCACAGACGGACGCGCCCGTTACGGCGCAGCAACCCGTTATCTGACATACCAGTTACAGCCCGGGGACACCGTCGCCTGTTTTATTGAGCATAATGACCACTTCCGCCTGCCGGATGATCCTGAAAAACCGGTGATTATGATAGGCCCCGGCACCGGTATTGCGCCGTTCCGTGCTTTTCTTCAGCAACGGGCGGCACAACAGTCCGGCGGGAAAAACTGGCTGATCACCGGCAATCCGCATGAAAAAAGTGATTTTCTGTATGAGACGGAACTGACGGATTTTGTGCGTCAGGGCGTACTGACAGAACTGACAACCGCCTGGTCGCGGGATCAGCCGCAGAAGATTTATGTGCAGGATAAACTTGCAGAAAGGCGGGAAACGGTCTGGCGCTGGCTGGAGCAGGGCGCATATCTGTATGTGTGCGGGGATGCCTTCCGGATGGCAAAGGATGTTGATGCCGCACTGCTGGGTATTATCCGCAGTGAAGGAGCCATGTCCGCGGAAGAAGCGCTGGTTTTTCTGAACGGATTACGGACAGCAAAGCGTTATCAGCGGGATGTTTACTGATCTTCTGTCCGAATAACGGACGGAACAGTAGCATCCGCGCCGATCTTATGGGAAGATTAGCCGATCTTTTCGGGGGCAGTGATGGGCAAACTGACGCTATTACTTTTGGTTATTCTGGGCTGGCTGCAATATTCATTGTGGCTGGGGAAAAACGGTATTCACGACTATGTATTGGTCAGTGAAGATGTTGTTGCATCAGAACAGGCAAATGTGAAGCTCAAAGCCCGTAATGAGCAGTTATTTGCTGAAATCGGCGATCTGAATGACGGGCTTGAAGCTATCGAAGAACGCGGCCGCAGTGAATTAGGCATGATCAAGCCCGGCGAAAGCTTTTACCGTGTCCTGTCCGAAAAACGGACTCAGCAGAATGCGCAGTCACAAAGTCGCAGTAACTAATCGCTATGACAATACTTTCTTCCGCAATGACCGGTTCACAACCGGCACCGGACTTATCCGGTATTTCTGATGATGCTCCGGTCACGGCATTGATCCCGGCTGCCGGTATCGGTACCCGGATGCAGTGCGAATGCCCCAAGCAATACCTCATGATTGCCGGAAAAACCATTCTGGAACACACACTCGCTATTCTGCTGGAACACCCGCGTATTACTCAGGTGGTGGTGGCGCTGCATCCGCACGATACAGTGTTCAGTACATTACCGGTGGCGCGCCATCCGCATATCAGAACTGTCACCGGCGGCGGCGAGCGCGCAGATTCTGTTCTGGCAGGCCTCGATTATCTCGCGGATCATACGCCGGAAAACAGCTGGGTACTGGTGCATGATGCTGCACGCCCCTGTTTGCAGTTATCCGATCTGAACCGGCTGCTGGCGGTTATGTCTGACACTCAGACTGATAACCGCGTGCAGGGCGCGATTCTGGCCTCACCGGTACGCGATACCATGAAGCGGGGGGTAACATCTGCCGGACATACCGGTATTGATCATACCGTTGAGCGCACACAGCTCTGGCATGCGCTGACCCCGCAATTTTTCCCGCTTCATCTGCTGCGCACCTGTCTGCAACAGGCGCTGTCTCAGCAGGCGGTGATCACCGATGAAGCTTCCGCACTGGAGTTTTGCGGCTATCAGCCTTTGCTGGTGCCCGGCCGGGCGGACAATATTAAAGTCACACAGCCGGAAGATCTCGCACTTGCCGGGTTCTACCTGTCCAATAACAATAAGGAACAGACAACATGATGAGAATCGGACACGGTTTTGATGTTCATGCCTTCGGCGGTGAAGGCCCGATTGTGATTGCGGGTGTCCGCATTCCTTACGAGCAGGGATTACTGGCGCATTCCGACGGTGATGTCGCCCTGCATGCCGCCACTGATGCATTGCTGGGCGCTGCGGCGCTGGGGGATATCGGTAAATTATTCCCGGATACTGATCCTGCCTATAAAGGCGCGGACAGCCGTGTGCTGCTGCGTGAAGCTTTCCGCCGTATTCAGGAAAAAGGGTACCGGCTGGGTAACCTGGATGTCACGATTATCGCCCAGGCACCGAAAATGCTGCCGCATATCCCGCAGATGCGTGTGAATCTGGCGGAAGATTTACAGTGTCATATGGATGATATCAATGTGAAAGCCACGACTACCGAGAAACTCGGTTTCACCGGCCGCAAAGAAGGGATCGCCTGTGAGGCGGTGGCGTTACTTGTGAAGGCTGAAGCATGAGTCTCCCGGTCAGTTACTTTCACGGTAAACCGGCGGCAACCGGTGTGCTGAAAGCGCAGCCGGAAGATTTTCTGGTACAGGAAGATTTGGGGTTTGAACCGGACGGTGACGGCGAACATGTGATGGTCCGCATCCGGAAAACCGGCTGTAATACGCGGTTTGTGGCGGAAGAACTGGCGAAGTTTGCCAAAATCGCCGCCCGTGCTGTCAGTTACGCCGGGCTGAAAGATCGCCATGCAGTCACCGAACAGTGGTTCTGTCTGCAGATGCCGGGAAAAGAAACACCGGATTTCACGCAGATGCAGCTTGAAGGCTGTGAAGTTCTGGCGGTTAACCGCCAGAAACGGAAACTGCGGATCGGCGCACTGAAAGGTAACCACTTTACCATTGTGCTGCGCCGGATCAGTGATCGTGCCGCGACAGAACAGCGTCTGCAACAGATTGCACAGTCCGGGGTGCCGAATTATTTCGGTGAGCAGCGTTTCGGGCGCAACGGACAGAACCTGTATTTTGCCCGGCGCTGGGCTGACGGCGAAATCAGTGTGAAAGATCGCAGCAAACGCGGTTTTTATCTCTCCGCTGCCCGCAGTGCCATGTTCAATGCGGTAGCGGACGCGCGTCTGACACAACATCTTCAGGCAACGGTATTGCAGGGAGATGCGGTACAACTCGCCGGTCGCGGCAGCTGGTTTGCGGTTCAGGCGGATGAGCTGGCGGATGTGCAGCAGCGTCTGGATAACCGTGAACTGCGTATTACCGCACCGTTACCGGGTAAGGGTGATTTGGGAACGCTGGATGCGGCACTGGCGTTTGAAACGGAACAGCTGGCACCGTGGCAGTCTCTGTGGCAGCTGGCGGCGAAAGAGGGGGCAGATAATGCCCGTCGTGCGCTGATGCTGTATCCGGAAGATTTCACATCGGAATGGATGGATGATGAAACCGTCCGTTTATCCTTTTTCCTGCCGGCCGGCAGTTTCGCCACCAGTGTTGTCCGCGAAATTATTGAGCTGGAAGCGGATCAGGCGGCAGAATTCAGTGAATAATCAACTGACTGATTAAAATGAAAAGGGCAGAAATAATATTTCTGCCCTTTTTTTGTCCTGTTTTTTTGACTGTATTTTTATTCTGTTTTTGCCGCGGCGGCTTTGTCTGTTTCAGTCAGCAACTCAGTCAGGTAAATTTTTGCATCCACCGGGTCGTTACCCGGCAGTTTCACCTGATACGGTTTACCGCTGACAGAAGATCCTGACGCCACTTTATCCACGAACTGCTCTGCGGTTTTCAGACGTTTTTTCGTTTTACTTAATTTCAGGCGCAGATGCGATTCTGCATCGGCGGCATTATGCTCACTGCCGTTGCGGATAAAAATCAGCTGTTCCTGCTTCCCGACCGCAGTCAGTAAATTTTCCACCCGCGTCTCTTCCTGAGGAGACAGCGCGAGTGCCTCTGAGACCAAAAGCAGTCCGGCCGTTAGTGCCGTAAGCAGGGTTGCTGTGATGCGTTGGCAGATAGCCATACAGAAATCCTTTCAGTTATAAATAATAATAGCAGTATCATGCAGGTGAATATGAAAAAAGCAATCAGACTAAATCTGTTATAACCCTTTTTTATCGCGGCTAACTTGATAAAATAGTTTTCTGTCGTGATAAATGATCTGTGACTGATAAAAAGGATACCGTTGTGCTGCGAATTCTGGTGAGTAATGATGACGGCGTCAGTGCGCCGGGTATCCGGACACTGTCTGAGGCACTGCGGCGTACTTATCATGTGCAGGTGATTGCACCTGACCGCAACCGCAGCGGGGCATCCAATGCGCTGACGCTTGATCGTCCGTTGCGTACGGTGGTGCATGAAAACGGCGATATTGCGCTGGTGGAAGGCACGCCGACCGATTGCGTCTATATTGGTGCGAACCTGCTGATGCGTCCGCGTCCGGAAATTGTGGTTTCCGGGATTAACTGCGGCCCGAATCTCGGGGATGATGTGATTTACTCCGGTACGGTGGCGGCAGCAATGGAAGGGCGCCATCTGGGATTGCCCGCGATTGCGGTCTCCCTGAACGGCGACACCCATTATGATACGGCGGCGGAGATCACCTGCCGTCTGCTGACCATGCTGCAACAGGTACCGCTGCGGGCCGGTAATATTCTGAACGTGAATGTCCCGGATATCCCGCTCAGTGAGATCAAAGGGATGAAAGTCACCCGCTGCGGAACCCGCCGGGCACCGGATGTGGTTTACACACAGACGGACCCGAAAGGAAATCCGCTGTACTGGCTCGGCCCTCCGGGGGAGAAACTGGATACCGGGCCGGATACCGATTTTGCGGCTGTCGATGCCGGTTATGTTTCCGTCACACCACTGCATGTTGATCTGACAGCCTACAGCGTGCAGGAAAAATTAGAAGACTGGTTACAAAAAGCAGGGGTGATACAGGAATGATCCGCCGGGTGGTACAGGATCTGATTACACAGTTACGTCAGGCCGGGATCCGCGATGAACGTCTGTTACAGGCGATGGCGGCTGTCCCGCGGGAGAACTTTGTCGATGAGGCGCTGACACACAAAGCCTGGGACAACACCGCGCTGCCGATAGGCTACGGGCAGACTATCTCCCAGCCGTTTATGGTGGCGAAAATGACAGAACTGCTGGAACCGGCTCCGCAGGCGCATGTGCTGGAAATCGGCACCGGCTCCGGCTATCAGACGGCGATACTCGCACATCTTGCGGCACATGTTTATTCGGTAGAGCGGGTCAAAGGATTACAGTGGCATGCCAAACGCCGCTTTAAACAACTTGATTTGCACAATATTTCCACCCGTCACGGCGACGGCTGGGAAGGATGGCCGTCCCGTGGTCCGTTTGACGGCATTATTGTTACCGCTGCCGCCAGTGATATTCCGCCCGCGCTGCTTGGTCAGCTGGCGGATAACGGGCGGATGGTGATACCGGTGGGGGAACAGCAGCAGATGCTTAAACTTATCCGCCGCCGGGGCAATGATTTTCATACCCAATCGATCGGAACAGTCCGGTTTGTTCCCCTGATCCACGGGGATCTTGGATAAAAATGGCTATTTTAGTAACAAGACTTTTTCATTTCGCTTAGTATCTGTTTTAATAATACAATCCTGCCATGCGGTCTGCGGCCGCGTGGTGAATTTCTGATTGTCAGTTTTCGCACTATTTCCAGTTTCGGGAGAAGGAATATGAACTCAAGAAACCCTATGAAAACAATACGATGGGTTGCTATTGGGTCACTGATGAGCACGGTTCTGGCCGGATGCTCAACGCCGTATCATGCCGCACCAATCAGCAGTGTGGAAGAAAGCAGCAGTGCTCCGGTTATGACAGCAGGTAATGATAACAACAGTACTTCTGTATCCACGCCGATGCCGGTACGTCCTCAGCTCAGTTCTGCCAATAATACACAGCCGGTAAGCCGGAGTGTACAGCAGCCGCGTGCCGCTGGTGTGCAGACCAGTAACGATGGCCGGATTCAGTACAACCGCAATTATGATGCGATCCCGAAAGGCAGTTACAACGGAAATACTTATACCGTTCAGCGTGGTGATACTTTATTTTACATTGCCTATATCTCCGGGTCTGACTTCCGCGAACTGGCAGCACAAAATAATATTCCTGAGCCGTACAGCCTGAACGAAGGGCAGGTGATTCGGTTAAGCAACGGCGGCAATACCGTTGCACCGGTCAGCAGCGGAACTCAGGTCGCGACAAATAAGAATACTCCGCAAAACAGGGTGGTTGATTCTCAACCAACTAATGCGTATTCTGAATCTTCAGGCGCTAAACCGGCCGGCGGTAAGATGCTCTCATCTCAGGTCACCGCACAGGCAAAAGCGAATAACGGCACTGCTGCTGCCACAGCGGCAACAACTGCAGCCGTTACCGCTCCGGCAACAACAACCAGCGCGCCTGTCGCCGTAAATAGTGGTTCCTTTAAATGGGGCTGGCCAGCGGAAGGCAAAGTCATTTCCAACTACACAGGACCTACCAGCGGTAACCGGGGTATTGATATCGGTGGTACACGTGGACAGCCTGTTTTTGCTTCAGCACCGGGTAAAGTGGTGTATACCGGTAATGCGTTACGCGGCTACGGCAACCTGGTCATCATCAAACACAACGATGATTTCCTGACCGCCTATGCACATAACGATTCCATCCTGGTTAAAGATCAGCAGGACGTCGCAGCTGGTCAGAAAATTGCCACGATGGGCAGCAGCGGAACCACATCCGTAAGATTACATTTTGAAATTCGTTACAAGGGAAAATCAGTCAACCCGCTGCAGTACTTACCGCAGCGATAAACGGCAGAACAGCTTGTTCTGCCTGAATTATCGGGGTAGGAGCAAGCTGATGAGCCGTAATCCACTGAACGCTAACGAGTTATACGACGAAGATTTTGCCGCCGGGCAGAATGAAGATGAAGAGCTGTTTGATGAGAAACAGCTGGCAGAGGAGAGCGAATCTGACGATCCGGGTCCGGACATTGAGTTCGTGCAGAATGTCAGTCAGCGTGTCCTCGACGCCACTCAGCTTTATCTTGGTGAGATAGGCTTTTCACCGCTGCTCAGCGCAGAAGAAGAAGTCTTTTTTGCACGGCGCGCCCTGCGGGGTGATCCCGCAGCGCGCCAGCGTATGATTGAAAGTAACCTCCGCCTGGTGGTTAAAATCTCCCGCCGTTACAGTAACCGCGGGCTGGCACTGCTTGATCTGATTGAAGAGGGTAACCTCGGCCTGATCCGGGCTGTGGAGAAATTTGATCCCGAAAAAGGCTTCCGTTTTTCTACCTATGCCACATGGTGGATCCGTCAGACTATTGAACGGGCTATCATGAATCAGACCCGCACCATCCGTCTCCCTATCCATATTGTCAAAGAGCTTAATGTCTATCTGCGTACCGCCCGTGAACTGGCTCAAAAGCTGGATCATGAGCCGACAGCAGAAGAGATTGCCGAACAACTGGATAAACCGGTGGGTGATGTCAGCCGTATGCTGCGCCTGAATGAGCGTATCACCTCAGTGGATATCCCTGTGGGCGCGGATTCAGACAAAGCACTGCTGGATATCCTGTCTGACGAAAATGATGTCACACCGGAAAACCGGTTGCAGGATAACAACATGCAGCAGAGCATTGTGAAGTGGCTGTATGAACTGAATCCGAAGCAGCGGGAAGTGCTGGCACGCCGTTTCGGCCTGCTCGGCTATGAGGCCGCGACACTGGAAGATGTGGGGCGTGAGATTGGTTTAACCCGCGAGCGTGTGCGGCAGATTCAGGTGGAAGGTTTACGCCGCCTGAAAGATATCCTGCATAATCACGGGCTATGTGAGAATTCACTGTTTAACTGAGTGATCCGTAAAACAACGTTCTCATGCTGTTATAAAAATTATTCATGCAAAAAGGGGGGGGATTTATTCCCCCCCTTTTTCTTTTGTCCGGCTGTCAGAGCATCTCTTTCAGACGGTAAAGCCAGTCCAGTGCCTGACGCGGTGTCAGTGAATCCGGATTAATCCCCGCCAGCGCATCCAGTACCGGAGCCGGTTCTTCCGGTGCATCCAGCAGATTCATTTGCGGTGTTTCCACATGGCTGGCGGTGGCATTCAGTGACAGAGATTCCAGCTCGCGCAGTTTCTGTTTCGCGCGTTTAATCACATCACGAGGCACACCGGCAAGCAGCGCCACTGCGAGGCCGTAACTTTTGCTGGCAGCACCATCCTGCACGCTGTGCATAAAGGCGATGGTATCACCGTGCTCAACCGCATCCAGATGGATATTGGCCACACCTTCCAGTTTCTCCGGCAGCGTGGTCAGCTCGAAATAGTGAGTGGCAAACAGTGTCAGTGCTTTGATCCGGTTTGCCAGGCTTTCCGCACAGGCCCAGGCCAGCGATAAACCATCATAGGTGGATGTCCCGCGCCCGATTTCATCCATCAGCACCAGGCTCTGTTCCGTGGCATTATGCAGGATATTGGCGGTTTCTGTCATTTCCACCATAAAAGTGGAACGGCCGGACGCCAGATCATCAGATGCGCCGACGCGGGTGAAAATCCGATCCACCGGGCCGATAACCGCTTTTTCCGCCGGGACAAAACTGCCGATATACGCGAGCAGCGTGATAAGTGCTGTCTGCCGCATATAGGTACTCTTACCGCCCATATTCGGGCCGGTGATGATCAGCAGGCGGCGCTGTGGTGACATTGCCAGCGGGTTAGCGATAAACGGTTCTGTCAGCACATGTTCGACAACCGGGTGACGTCCGCCGGTGATCTGAATACCGACTTTATCCGTCAGTTGCGGACAGGTGTAATTGAGGGTTTCCGCGCGTTCGGCCAGGTTGGTGAGCACATCCAGTTCCGCCAGGGTATCTGAGCTGCGCTGAAGCGCTTCCAGGTGCGGCAGCAGCAGATCAAACAGCTCCTCATAGAGGGCTTTTTCAATCGCCAGCGCTTTGCTTTTGGAAGTCAGAACCTTATCTTCATACTCTTTCAGTTCCGGAATGATATAGCGCTCGGCGTTTTTCAGCGTCTGGCGGCGTACGTAATGGATCGGTACCAGATGGCTTTGTCCGCGGCTGACCTGAATATAGTAGCCGTGCACACCATTAAATCCGACTTTCAGTGTATCGATACCGAGTTTTTCGCGTTCGCGGATTTCCAGTTTGTCGAGATAATCACTGGCGCCGTCCGCCAGGGCGCGCCACTCATCAAGCTCTTCATTGTAGCCGGGGGCGATAACACCACCATCCCGCACCAGCACCGGCGGCGCTTCAACTACCGCGCGTTCCAGCAGTGACTGTAATTCATCAAACTGACCGATACGCTGTTGCAGTGTCTGAATATAAGGATCAGAGACGGCGCTCAGCTGTGCCTGAATATCCGGATACTGAGAAAAAGCGTGACGCATCCGCGCCAGGTCGCGCGGGCGGGCAGTACGCAGCGCCAGACGCGCCAGCACCCGTTCCAGGTCGCCTATCTGGCGCAGAACCGGTTGTAAATCCGGGCTGATATCCGTCAGTGCCGCAATAGCCTGCTGGCGGTTGGTGAGTACGGCTCTGTCACGCAGCGGGGAGTGCAGCCAGCGTTTGAGCATCCGGCTGCCCATCGGGGTTACACACAGATCCAGTACGGAGGAGAGCGTATTTTCGGTGCCGCCGCTGAGGTTCTGGGTGATTTCCAGATTGCGGCGTGTGGCAGCATCCAGAATCACATTTTCCTGAAGATTTTCCAGTGTCACACTGCGGATATGCGGCAGCGAGGTGCGCTGGGTATCTTTGACATATTGCAGCAGACATCCGGCGGCCTGTAAGGCCAGCGGGGCATTTTCCACACCAAAACCGTGCAGATCGCGGGTGCCGAACTGTAATGTCAGCTGCTGACGTGCAGTTTCCAGTTCAAATTCCCACAACGGACGGCGGCGCAGCCCTTTCTGATTCTGAATAATGGCGAAATCCGCCATATCTTCCGGATAGAGCAGTTCCGCCGGGCGGGTACGCTGCAATTCTGCGGCCATCGCGTCTTTATCCTCTAACTGGAGGATACGGAAACGGCCGGATGTGATATCCAGGGTGGCATAACCAAACCCGCGCGCATCCTGCCAGACAGCAGCGAGCAGGTTATCCTGGCGCTCCTGTAACAGGGCTTCATCACTGACGGTTCCCGGTGTGACGATACGGATCACTTTACGCTCAACCGGGCCTTTGCTGGTGGCCGGATCGCCGATTTGCTCACAGATAGCAACAGATTCCCCGAGCTGAACCAGTTTTGCCAGATATCCCTCAACCGCATGATGCGGCACCCCGGCCATCGGGATCGGCTGACCGGCGGTCTGGCCGCGTTTGGTCAGTGAAATATCCAGTAACTGCGCAGCCCGTTTGGCATCATCAAAGAACAGCTCATAGAAGTCCCCCATCCGGTAAAACATCAGAATATCCGGATGCTGTGCTTTGAGCCGGAAATACTGCTGCATCATAGGGGTATGGGATTCGAAGTTTTGGTTGTCAGTCATAGGGATTCTGTTAACACACTGAGAGAGTTACGGTTTATCAACTGCCCGCCCCGGGTACAGTCTTCATTAATGTGCTTAAAATAACACAGATTCTGATGAAAAAGGGGATTCCTTCCCGCACTGCGGTGAATTATTGAAAAGGGTGGAGGAAGATCGCAAAACCAGCGAAGGATGAAGAATCCCGCCTGGCTTGCACCGATAGATAATATGTCGTCTGACTGACAATAATATATTGAAATGATGTTTTAATCGCCACGTATAATCCGGACACTTCCGAGCCGTTGACAATACTGGTTTTCATATTTAGTCGGTGGCATTTTATCGTTTGAACCATGTCGACGCTTACTGTTATAAAATATTTCTATGTAATCAAAAAGATCATTGTGGGCTTCTTTCCGCGTTCGATAGATCTTTTCCTTTATCCGCTCAGTTAGTGGTGGATCAGAACTATACGGTTGCAGATGCCGCAAACGCCATGAATGTCGGACTTTCCACTATGACCCGGTGGGTAAAGCAGTTACGGGATACTTACAACTCAGTGGAAATGACAAAAACAGGGCCATTTCCATGCTCCGGGGCGGATAACCCTGATGCGTATTTGACAGAGTATTTCGGTCTTTATCCTGACGGGTGTCGGTTATTACTGTTCTGCTATTATTAGGTACATATGAAATGTAAATCTTTATACCCCATATTTTTAAACAACTAATTATGGATTACTTTTAAATTCATTAAACCCACCATCACAGAACCAATCACTATTCATCATCGCCTGATAAGCTGCAGTGTTCCATGAATTAATATGATTATTTCTTCGAGATTCTTCCTCTTCTTCAAGGTAGGCCTTCACAGCATTTTTCCCACCTTTTTCATGGAGTCTGCTTAATCGAAACTGAATTTCCGTCACTGTTGAATTTGCATTTGACATATACAAATTCCCAAGAGCTAATTCTCTAAAGTGAAATTTAATTCTTTCATTGAGTACATCATCATAAGCATCAACATCCGACGTATAGAAATGAATAGTTCCAGGGCTTTCTTCTTTTACTTCGGCAAAGAGCCATTGCTCACTAGTAACATCATCGTAATAAGGGTGGAGTGTTTGTTTGCTTTCGTGGTCAGGGACTTTATCTAATTTTGCTTTGTTGCAATCCGAGCATGCTGGTATCAAATTAAGGGGAACGACGACCAATGAGGAGAAATCAGCTTTTGGTAGAAAATGGTCTAAAGTTGAGACTGTTCGCTGTCCACATAATGGACAGATTCCATTTGGCGCAGCGTTTATAAGTTGGTTATATAAAACTCTTCCTGGAGCGTTTTTTCCAACCATTCTTTGCGTATAAACTTTCTCCATCTCGGACTTGTTTACTATGCCGTCAACACCATCGCTACTCTCAATCAAGAACCATTGTTTATCCTCGGCCTTTTCTTGATACTCTTGAGCAGCTACCTCAATAGAACTCGAAATTTTACAAAGCTTCTCTTTTAGATCCTTATTTCTAACCTTACTTATACAAGTTTCATATACCTCTTTTGCAACTAGACTTGGCTTATCGATTACTCTCATTCTTCACCTCTCCCTACTTCCTTGTCGAGAAATAGTCCCCGCAATACGCCTCTAGCCTCAGCGCCAAGCTGTCCGTTGAACTTTCTCAGTGCTTGCTTATAGGTATCTGTAGACTCTGCTTCTTTCTGGAGCATCCGGTGGAATCCTGAATCGGTTACTTCCAACCCAAACACCTCACGTGTTAATACCCCCACATTTTCACCAAATGTTTCAGTTTCCAGCCTTTCAGCAACGGCATCCATTCCACTTCTCCTCAACTTCCATACACAACTTTTAGGTACCTCTTGAAGTATTACAGGTGAATGTGTGGCAATAACCGCCACAGCATTTCTATGAGCGAGTAATTCAGATAAAGTACGTATAAACGCCGAAAGTAGTGGAGGGTGTAGGTGAGATTCAGGCTCATCTAAAAGAACCAAAGTTTTTTCCTCAATTTTTTCAACTAGCTTAGCAATTGTCAGTAAAACAATTGCATGTCCTGAACTTAGCTTGGAAAAAATTTTCTGCGTATTCTTCTCCAAGTCATCATTTGAAGACATTACTACATCGGCAAGTGCAATATCTTTAAAAAGACTATCCGTTTCTAGACCTCGAATTGCCTCAACTAATCGATCTTGGTATCCAAATCGACGAATATTGCTCAAGCAATAGGAGAACTCTCTATTAAGCATTTGGCGACTCATAGGAATATGTTCGCCACCTTCGGTAGTTGATTCCTGTTTTAAACCTATATAAGCGTAATGTAATCCCTCTGTTTTATCTTGTCGCTCAGGTATCGGTTCAAAAGGATCAAATGCGCTAAATGCAACAGACACTACACCAGCAAACATTTCTAGGAGATCTTCACTTTTAGTTGACTCCTTACGATCAGTTACAACTGAAAAATACCCGTCACTCTCTTGAGATGTGCCACTATCCACGAGAGCCTTAACCATTTTATGAAGAAGGTGGGTTTTACCAACACCATTTCGACCAATTAAGACATGAATATTCGAAGGTGGGTTAGATTCCGGATCGACATAAAAATTCAGATCTAACCCAGCAGTACGCTTTCCTTGCGGAAGCGAATAAGAAAAATCAAATTCTGTACGCAGCTTACCGCCATCAAGTAATCGTTTAAATTGTCCCTTGATTGAAGCAATACTCACTTCACGAAGTAAAGATTCTTTCATTACCTTTTCATTGAAAGCAAGATCATAAGCGCTATGGTCATACACGACATCATTTAGGCTATTTAAAATGCATTCTCTTAATTCTTGATCTAAAGCGTACAGATTTTGATAGTATTCGTCACTTTGACCAAGCGCAAAGAAGGTTTTATCTAATGTGATGAATTCTTTGGGAAGTTTCTCATTAGTCCATCCGCTCTCTTGACCGATATAGCCAATTTTTACTCCTCCAATATCATATTCCACTCCATTTTCATCATAGACCTGAAGATGAAATGTTGATTTAAAACCAAAATCATCCCAGTTATTCGCATCCAAATATGCAGTACTTACAGTACTATTTCTCTTAGATTTGTAGCGCGAATAAGGGGGAACGTTAAATATCAGTTTAGCCATATCATCTGCCAATTTAATTTATAAGTTTTAGAACGTTAATCTAAATAGCTGCGCCAAATAAGAGATAACCCTAAAGGAACTCAGTCCGGATTGTGCAATCGGCAAGCCAACCAGAATCATTAACCAGACTGTGCGATGATAATCATCGCACCGACACCTGATCCAGCCTACCAGTAGTGGACACACGATTAAGTGAGTAAACTCTCAACCAGAGGTTTTCAGTAGAATGTTGTTAACTGAGCCCGTTTCTGCATGGGTGCAATACCGCCCAGACCCATATGTGGTTGCTCATGATTATAATGCCATAACCAATGTGTTGCGGCTTCTTGTACTTCACTAATATGACTGAAAAGTGTCTGATTCAGCCAGCTTTAAAATACTGACAATCTGAAATTCGGTAAAACGTACTTTTTTCATCATGACTTCTGCTGTTTTCAGGACAGAAAGTCTAATTATAGTATTCCATTTTAGGAAAAGTGGGCAGTTTGGTCGTCAGGCTAGAGCACATCAATAGTAAAGGATTAACCTCAATAAATCTGAATAATTATAAGTAATACTTGGAAATTATGAGCGAATTTTATTGAACACTACACTTTGCTGATTATGCTACGTAGTTTATAGTGATTAGTTATATATGATATACCCTTGTAAGGGGCTTAAAAAGGCATACGGCAATGAATGTTATCAAAAGGAAGACAACGAACACAGGGCGAAGTGTTTTGAGCCAGTTAGAGAGCTTAGCTCCAAATAAGGCACTCTGTGAGTATGTTTGGAATGCCTTCGATGCAGGGGCTAAGAATATCTATATTAAAGCCATCCCTAATGGACTGAGTGGATTATCAGAAATTTCGGTTTATGATGATGGTGAAGGAATGAGGTATTCAGAGCTCGATCAAACCTTTGATAGATTTCTGGATTCTCAGAAGAAGACATTAAAAACGCCTGTAACTAGAGGAAGGAAAGGTAAAGGGCGCTTCTCATTTGTAAAATTTGCTGCCAGAGCCCGTTGGAATACTACTAGCACTGACGGAGAAAAATTCTCAATCGAATTAGTATCTAGCCATGTTAATGAGTATTCTGTTTCACCGCCAACTATATCAAGTAAAGATCCTTCCGGAACACTTGTAACGTTTGATTCTATTTCTATAGGAATTGATGAATTTGAGCAATATATAGTTCCTTACGTTCAAAATGATGTATCTTGGCTAATGTTGGCACATAAAGATATATCTGTTTATATTAATGATGAAAAAATAAAACCAATTGATTATATTAGTCAGGTTTATTTTAAATCAATTAATGATTGTTCATTCGACATCAAAACGGTTCAATGGGCTGATAAGCCGGTAGTCGAAAAATCATATATATATTTTTTAAATTCAAATGGTAGAGTTGTACATAAAGAACTTTCGGAGTTGAATGGTAAGCAATTTTATTGTTCTGCCTATGTTCAATCAGGGTGGTTTGATACATTTGACATTAACAACGATTTGATAAGTGAATCATTTCACAATATTGATGCAGATGAATTCAAGTTTATACTGTCTTCTGTCAGAACCTGTTTGCGTGAAGAATATAGAAAATTTAAAACGAATGTAGCAGATCAATTAATTAGCCAATATTTGGCTGATGGGATATTCCCAGATTATACAAGTGATAATGTAATGTATAATGAGTTTAGAAGGGCTCAACTTATTGAGACTGTTAAGATTATTTATGAGGCTGAACCTGCCCTTTTTTCAAAGAATTTAAATAAGAAGCAGAAGAAGATACTAATAAAGCTGTTGGACAGAATTGTTGAAACTAATAACTTATCTAACCTCTTTGATATTTTTGAAGGTATAATTGAATTGTCAGATGCGGAAATTAATAAGCTTTCAGGGGTAATAAGAAGAAGCTCGCTATCTAGTATTACAAAAACAATTTCATTTATTAATGATCGTCTAGACGTCCTTGACTATTTTAGTAAGCTACTCAATGATCCTAACAAAGATACTTATGAAGTTAAGCATATTCAAAAAGTAATTGAAGGTAATTTGTGGCTTTTTGGTGAGCAATATACGTTATTAGCTTCTGAAGAAGATAAGTTTGATCATGCATTAAGGGTTTTCTTAAAAGATGTTAAAGGGTTTGATGAAGAACATTATAATAAGTATTCAGTAGAACACCCAGATAAGAATAAAGAAATGGATATTTTTGCAGCACTAAAAGGTAAACGTTGTGATGATAAGGATAATACTTATTTTCACTGTATTGTGATCGAGCTTAAGAGGCCTAGTGTTAAGCTTACTGATAAAGAATTTGAGCAAGTAAAACGATACAAAAATGTTATAAGCTCGCATTCGGAGTTTATGGGTGATAATACTCGTTGGGATTTTATATTAGTCGGAAATGAAATATCGGATAGCAGAATTACATCTGCAAATATTATGGATGAGATTGAGAGCAATAGGCAACATGGCGAGTTTGGATTGGTACAAAAGAGTGGGAGTAAGAGAATATATATAAAAACCTGGAAACAGATTATAAATGAATTTGAACTTCGTTATCATGAGCTTACTGATAAACTTAAATTGAAAGAACTTAATATTCAGGAAAATACACCAGATGCTCTTACATCTAAGATTTTGGAGTTGAACGAGGTTAGTTAGATAGCTGGAGCTAACTAAGTTGAATCTATATCTGAAGAGTAAAATCTAACTTCAAGCTTTATGCTGCCATAGCTTTATGTTGCCATATAAAACAACGGTGATAAAATGCACTATCGTCCGTTTGAAGTGAGACTACCATGAAAAAGATTGAATTAATTCAGGCAACAAAACCAACCCATACTCAGCTCATTCGTTCGGTGGCAACCTCTACAGCGATTGAAACAGGGCAGGAGTCCCGTCGCCTTGAAGAAGAAATGAAAGCAAAGCGTGAGAAGTTTGGGCATTTGAAACTGGCGATTTAGTTCGCTTTCAAGGCTTTATTAACCCAATATTTCATGGGTTCATAGTTCAGGTTTAACCCTGCGTGGATTGCTGCAATATACTGCTCGGGGTGTTGAGTCCAACTTTCATAGTCTAACGGCTGGAAACCAGCTTGTACTGCCATCACATCTGCGAGTAAACGCGATAAGCGCCCATTTCCTTCCCTAAATGGATGTATCAGAATTAATTCCACATGTACCGTTGCTATAGCTTCTATGACTTGTTCTCGGCTCATATTGGTGCAGGGGGTGTACTTCGCTAGAAACTCTTTTTCAACTTGAGCAAGTAACTTTGCAACACGACCCGCAGGGGTAAACATAAAGCCACCCTTGCTAATATTCACCGTACGTAACTGACCAGCCCACTCGTAAACATTCCCTAACCATTGGCGGTGCCAACGCTGAATAAGTGATACGGTAATTTGCTCAGTGGGAAATTGTTTTTCAAAAATGACTTGATACAGTTTTTCTAACAGGACAAGTTCAGCATCATTGATATCATCAACGTTTGAAAGCCCTAGCTTATTAGCTAGCACTTCTTCATCAGAGCCATCAGCAAATTTTCCTTCGCTGTTAAACACATCGTATTTATTCATATAAGCGTGTTCTTGTGGTGTGGGTATGAATTTTGTACGTTATAATGCTAAAAACATCAAATAAATAATAACTACCTATAAATCAAAGGATTAATTAAGTATAGGTTAAATTATAGGTTTTGCTGAAAAATTAATAAATATCGTTATATATCAATACTAACACACCCATGCATCATGGGTGTATGGGATTCGAAGTTTTGGTTGTCAGTCATAGGGATTCTGTTAACACACTGAGAAAGTTACGGTTTATCAACTGCCCGCCCCGGGTACAGTCTTCATTAATGTGCTTAAAATAACACAGATTCTGATGAAAAAGGGGATTCCTTCCCGCACTGCGGTGAATTATTGAAAAGGGTGGAGGAAGATCGCAAAAACCGGCGGAAGGATGAGAATATCACGCGAAAAGCCGCGCAATATACATTTACGCGGCTTCACCATGTTGTGCTGCTCTGCTCCCTGAGCAATCACACCTGGTTTATACAAACAGACCGCCGTTCTGATCGGGAATAACAGATTAAAACCCTGTTTTAAAACTAATCAGAAATCCGGCGTAATAATGAATATCTGATATATTCAGATATCATCCTGTTATATTTAATAGATATTATTCAGCGATATAATTTTTATTATTCTTCGGTCACACGAATAGAAGTTACGGTATATTTACCATTGCATCTTCACCACCCTGGTAAACATACAGACGTCCTTCGATGAAGAAGAAGTTAAATGTCTTACGATCATCAATGACATAGTCAAATTCAAATCTGCTGACCAGTCCGAGTGTGGTGGTCGCATAAACTTCCATGGTTTTACCGGCTAAGCTGACCGCACAGATATAAGTGGTTGCAGTAACATCATCATAAGCAGCCTGAATAATGTCATAGTAACAACCGAAGTTTTTACTGACAATGCTGTCACCCAGTGTACCATTTTCATAAACAGGCTTAACCAGGTAATTACCTTCTTCATCTTCTGCCAGAAGGTAATTTTTTCTGCCGACATTATAAACTACAGTCTGCGGATAAATATGACCAAGTTCGCCTTTATCAACCATGGTTAATTTAACTTTACGAGCCATTATATTACTCCTTTTATATTAAGCGCACTCTGATGTGGTGCGGTTATAGTTATAAAGAAATGGCGTAACTCCCGCAATATTGAAAGTTAATGATCTTATTATTTAAATTGTCTCACTTAAAATAAGATATACAGATTGCCTGTGAAGAATAATAATTCTCATTTTAAGTGACATCTGCTCTTTATAATCTGATGGTCAATTCGCGTTATTGTAACTTAAATGGATAATAACTTACCGGATATAGCAATTATTACTAATTATCGCACGTAAAGTCCGTGATTTAGTAAAATTAGCCGTTAGAATTCATCACCATTTAATTAAACGAAACCGGCTTATATTATGTTACGCCCGATATTTCATACTCTGATTATTACCGGCTCACTGAGCCTGAGCGCTTTTTCTTATGCGGACGGCCCTTCATTGTCATTAAGTGTCAGCCAGTCCGGCGGCTCAGTACAAAAGGAAGATGGTTCTCTTGATGCTACCCGTCCTTCTGAATCCCAATCCCGTATTCTGCCTATCTGGGGCGATGAAGCCCGTGCCCGCGGTTATGATATTCCGGAGCCGTTTGGTGTCGGTTATAACTATATGAATCTGCGGCAGGATATTGTGGTGGATAAAATCGGCTTTATTATGCCGAAAAACCCGGAGACAGCGGGTGCATTATCAGTCGATGCGGGCCATACCCGGGAAAAAAGTGAAACCCATATGCTGAAAGTGGATTCCTGGATTTTTCCGTTTATGAACGTGTATGGTTTATACGGTAAAACCAAAGGTAAATCCCATACTATTCTGAATGGCGGCGCCTTTGATCTCGGGTTTGCTAAATTGCCGCTGAAATTCCTGGAAGGGCAGCCGTTCGATTTGGATTTCGAAGGTAAAACCTATGGTGCCGGTATGACACTGGCCGGCGGATATAACCAGTTTTTCGGAACGGTCGATCTTAATTATACCAAAACCAATCTGGATATCCTCGACGGCGATATTAAAGCACTGGTGATTTCTCCGCGTGTCGGCTATGAATTTGTCTTCTCACCATTAATTGCCGGGCAGGGAAATACCAAGTTACAGGTCTGGACAGGGGCAATGTACCAGGATATTACTCAGCGTTTTAAAGGGGATATCAGCGGGCTGAGTTTACCGGGACAATTCCAGGATTTTGTGAATGCGCTGGATGATCCGGGAATGAAATTCGATGTTGAACAGCATCTTGCCCATAAATGGAGCAATTTGGTCGGTGCCCGGTTAGAAGTGACCCGCAATTTTAATATAATTTCAGAAGTGGGCTTTAATAACCGTAACAGCTTCTTTATTTCCGGAGAATTCCGTTTTTAATGATATTTCGTCATTGCGCTGCCGGGCTGGTAATTTCCTGTCTGGCAGCGGTTCACACAGCAAAGGCCGGTTTTTTACCCTCACGGGAGCAAATTGATGATGCACTGTCCGGACTGGGCAGTAATAATCAGTTTGACCGCAGCAAAACAATTGACTGGGGAGTATTACCCGGGCCGTTTTATACACCTGAACTGGAAGCGGGTATCGGGGTGGCCCTGGTCGGCCTGTATCAGGCAGACCATAATCCGGACAGTAAAATATCCACGTTATCACTCAGCGGGTTTGCTTCCTCAACAGGGGCTTTCGGTCTGAACCTGAATAATTACACCTATCTGGATAATGATAACTGGCGTTTTTACCTCAGCGGTACGCTTAATAATGTGCCGACGGATTACTGGGGAAAAGGCTATCAGGCCGGGCGCGTTAAAGATCATTTCGGTGAATATAAGTCACAGCAACTGCGTCTGACACCGTCGCTGCTGCGCCGTGTGACGGATAATACCTATCTCGGGTTAGGCTGGGATTTCAGCACACTGAATGCCGCGTCTCCGGACAGGCCGTTCAGCCGTTATATGGATGAACATGATTATGAACGGCATGCGGTCAGTTCCGGTGTCAGTGCCACATTCAGTTATGATAGCCGGGATTTTCTGCCGAATGCCCGCAAGGGGCAGGCACTGGATCTGCGTTATACGTATTATGCACCGTCACTCGGCAGTGATACGCGGTTTAATACCACTGAGATTCAGTACAACTATTATTATCCGCTGAATGACAAAACGGTGCTGGCATTTGATAATTATGCGCGGTTTGCATCCGGTGATGTGCCGTGGGATCAGTTCTCCCGCCTCGGGAACGGGCGGCAGATGCGCGGGTATTATGACGGCCGTTATCAGGATAACCACGTCTTCGCCACCCA
The DNA here is from genome assembly GCF_032989665.1 of Morganella sp. BCCO 40_0007. Taxonomy (NCBI): domain Bacteria; kingdom Pseudomonadati; phylum Pseudomonadota; class Gammaproteobacteria; order Enterobacterales; family Morganellaceae; genus Morganella; species Morganella sp. BCCO 40_0007. The sequence continues at coordinate 27,026 of NZ_JAVBIN010000014.1, forward strand.
GGTCGAGTACCGGCGTAAGCTGGACTGGCGGCACGGTGTTGTGCTCTGGGCCGGGAGCGGGACGATGAGTGAGAGTGCGCGTCATCTCGGCGGCGGCCACTGGCTGCCTAACGTTGGTGTCGGGTATCGCTTTGAATTCAAACCGCGGATGAATGTGCGGCTCGATTTTGGTGTCGGAAAGCAGAGCAGCGGTTTTTATTTCCAGGTCGGGGAAGCATTCTGATGCGGGTATTTATCACCGTAATTGCCATGATGATGCTGTTATCCGGCTGTCAGAGCCGGATGAGGGACGTTCCGGTTGTCCGTGCCGATCTTTCGCCGCAGACAACAGAAACCGCTGCGCAGGTATTTCCGGTTGCAGATGAGGTGAACGCACCCGACGGGCTGCGTCCCTGCTGCGCATTCGGTTATGATCTGCGGGCAAAGCTGGGACCAGTTCCGGTGCCGTTTTACACCATCGGTAATGTGCTGGCCGCAGAGAGTCTGGGGGAGCATGTCTACAATGACAGCTTCTGGTTTGGCGTGGCAGAGGTTATCGGCCTGAGTAATGAAAACCTCGGAATCATCTATTCCCGCCGCGGCGGATTTATCGATATTGCACATGTCCGGGATACCGCTGATTACACGTATTATCTGTTTACACTGATTTATCCGCACCTTGGCGAAGCCCGCATGCTGACACTGTCAGACGAGCTCTCTTCCCGCCGTATTCAGTTCCGCCGTTTTACTCCGCCGCAGGACCCGGCAGAGCGTTATACCCTGAGTGTCTATCTGGCGGCGCGGCTCGCGTTTCGTCTGGCAGCATGGCATGAGATTGCTCAGTGGTACGGTTATCATTCAGTTCCCGGTTTTTCTGAGGAAATCTCTGCATTTACACCTGAAGACCTCTATTCCAACCTGCTGGGCGCACGCCTTGCCATCACGTTGCTGTTGCAGGGGCACGGTGGTTCAGTGGCGGATTTTAACCGGGGGATGGAAGGTATGCTCCCGCAGGCACTGGCACAGCTGGATGCACAGCCCGCTGAGGTGACCCGGCAGATGTTTGACCGTATCGACGGGCTCTGGTGGGATAAACAGCAGCGGGTGCCGGAGAAATTTCTGGTGCTGCGCCGGGATTACAGTGTGAGTGATGACCGGCTGCCGTCACAGCCAGAGCAGGAAACCGCCACCGGGATGAGGCTGGCACTGCCTCAGCATTATCTGCACTGGTCTCTGTCGGATCTGGCGTCATTTGAACTGTGGCGGACAAACAATCCCGGGAACCTGCCGGTGACCGCACTGCCGTTTACTGAAGCTGATTTTCCGCGGCTGACAGAACATGCGGCAGCGGAGGATAAAAAAACAGCGCCGGTATCAGTGCAGCGAAATCAGTAACAGCGGGAGCACACGGCCGGGCAGGGACTCAGACGGCGTTTCCCCGATACGGATGGCACCCTGGCGGATATAAAATGCTTCCGCGTTGGGGTCCGCATCGACCAGCAGCGCGCTGACACACTGTGTCCGGGCGGAGGTGACTGCCCACTGATACAGTGCGCTGCCTATCCCCTGATGCAGATAATCCGGATGCACAAAGAGCTTGGAAAGCTTTCCGTTCTCTTCCTGGCGGTTGATGGTCAGTTGTACCACACCGGCAATTTTGCCGTTAATCCGGGCTGTCATCAGCCGCGAACGGTCAAAATCAGCGGAGGTAATCGTCAGTTCATCGCGGCAGGTCGCCATAAATTTCTCATCATATCCCCAGTGCTGTTTTGAACGCAGGCACAGGCGGGTCAGATAATCTGCTTCATCACGCTGAGGCGGGGCGAGTAAAAAAACGGGTGCTTCTGTGGTCATAACGATCAAATCCGTGATTTTGCTGAGACGAATAATAATAGCAGATCAAATGTCAGGCTGCGTAAGGCGGCGGTGTGTTATTTCACCGCAGCCGGATATCATTTTGCACCGGGGTTATCAGCGCGGAAAAGCTGAACGGCGGATTGTGCATCTGCCCGCAGTCACAGTGGCGCGAAAACCGGGATGCTCTGAGCGGCAGCAGATCCTGACGGCCGTAGCAACCGAGAGTCTGTAACTGCCCGGGCCGGTATCGGGCGGCCATCTTCAGATGTTCTGCCGGATCACCGGTAATCAGGTTAAAACCGTACGGCAGCCAGTGCGCCGGCTCAAACGTCCTCCGCAGTGTCAGCCCCCAGCCGGATGCCGTACTGTAAACCGGCGGCCGGAGATCAGGTGTCAGCACATGACGCAGTGACAGTTCCCGTGCCTTTACCATCTGGTGTAAACGGGTATGCTGCGGCAGACAGGGCAGTTCATTCAGTACCTGTGACAGTGAGCTGTACAGCCGTTCTGCCATCATCGGGCTGTCGAGCAGAATAAAGCGTGGTGAATCATTGACTTCCCTGAGGAACAGGCAGGTGTCCCACAGGATCAGTTCCGGTGCGGGTAAATCCGTGCCGCAGATTATCATTGCGCTGATTTTCGGGCCGTTTTCGATCAGGCGGACAGGCGGCGGGGTAATTTTCCGCCAGTGGCGGATCAGGGCGTCGCTCCCAGTCACCACGACGGTATCCGCGCTGTGCAGCAGTGCGGTGTCATGCTGTTCCGGCCCGGCAAATTCGCAGGTGACAGAGTCTGTGCCGGGCTGTCTGCACAGCATATTCAGCCAGTCGCAGTGGTTGCGGGTTTTGATGCGGAGTGCCGTACCGGTGATATAAGCGGCGATGATAAGCTCCGCGGTGATCAGCGGGTTATCACCCTCATCAATGATCAGTACCTGTTCTGCCGCATACCGGGATGTGCCGCTGAGGGCATGCTCTGCTGCGGTATCAATAGCACGGGAGTCAGCCAGCCATTGCAGACGCATCCGGCAGAATGAGTGTGTTGCCGGATCTGCGGAGAATTCCGGTTTCCGGCTCAGTATGGCGGACAGGCGGTCTTTGATGGCAGCAATGCGCCGGGGGATAGTGTCTGTCATCATATCTCATCTCCGCTGAGGTCGTCCCGCGCGGCGATACTGCCGCAGTAAGATATCCAGGGCAATGTACTGCCGCAGGCACAGCCGGTTCCCTGTTCACATATATCTGTCGTCAGCAGGCGCTGGGCAGGCAGCGGTGTAAGCAGCGGGGTATTCAGCTGTAACAGGCCGCTTTTGTCTGCCGCAGCCGGACTGCCGTCCTCACTGATCAGCATAAAGCGGGAAAATTGCGGGATGTGAAAATGCCCTTTCCGGCAGCTGATATAGTGCAGCGGATGCGCCGGTGTGCTGTAGATTTCACGGATGATGACAGACGGTGCCTGAAGTATCTCCGGCAGTTTATCTGTAATCATCCGGCAGTGGCTGCTCCGGCCGTGACTGCTCAGTATGCGGATCTCCCCTTTCAGGGTAAAAGGTGCCGGACTGTTCTGAGCAAACCGGGCCGCATGATGTGCGGCAGCAATGATATACACCGGATCGCTGTGTTGCGCCCATTCCATCAGCACGGCCCAGGCCAGCATGGTATTCGGCTGGCCATCCGCGAAGACGGCGGTGACACACTCTTTCACCGGTGCGAATTGTGTCAGTTCAGGGAACTGCGGGGTGTCGTATTCCCTGTGTCCGGCAGGCTGCGGTGGTGTCAGCAGCAGAAAACGGGCCGGATGCGTGCTGGTGAGTCCGCTGAGGCGGAGGAGGGATGCCATGGCCCTTTCAGCCATATCCGCGTATTTTGTATCCATGTGCGTGGCCGGGCATCCGTTGCGGAACAGGGCGGCAGGGATCACCGGTGCAGGCTCCGCCTTATCCAGCAGGGTATAAGACGGATTATAACGGCGGTGATAATGATCAGTTTGTGCCATCGCTTTCAGATAGCGGGTTTCTGCTGACGGGGTCAGCGGCGCACAGGGCGACGGATTATCCGCGAACTGCTCAATCACACCGGTATCCGCAGAAACCGGCTGCACAATTTCCTTTTGCATCATCTCCCCTGATATTACTGATAAACACTGCGGGGTCAGTATATAAGTATTCTTTATGCGATAATTCTTAATTCGGCAAAGAATACATTCAGGGCGATAATGCGGGCCGGTCTGTTACCAGTATCCGAGGAACCGCCACCACAGACTGCCGGCGATAATCCAGATAACCAGGTTGACGATGCTCATCACCAGACCGGTTTTCCACCATTCCCCGAGCGTGGTGTAACCCGAACCGAAAATAATCGGGGCGGTGCCGGTGCCGTAGTGGGTCAGGGACATCATCAGTGAGGAGGAGAACGCCAGAGTCAGCCCGAGCAGCATCGGCGGTGCGCCGAGTGCCAGTCCGGCGGCATAAAATGCGGCGAACATCGCGGTGATATGCGCGGTGGTACTGGCGAAAAAGTAGTGAGAATAGACATAAAATAACACCAGCAGCAGCATCCCGCCGGTCCAGCTTATCCCCAGGTGGTCAATACCGTTGCCGACCGTCAGGGAAACCCATTTGATCAGCCCGAGCTTGCCGAGAAACGATGCCATCATCACCAGTGCGGCGAACCAGACTACCGTATCCCATGCCCCTTTGTTTTTCAGAACATCATCCCAGCTGAGCACGCCGCTGCACAGCAGGGCGGCAAGGCCGATAAAGGCGGCGGTGGTCGGATGAACGTTATATTCGCTGCCGAACAGCCAGCCGGGCACACCGGCCCACAATGCCAGCAGCAGAATAAAGACCCCGAGTGTGATTTTTTCCGGCAGGGAAACCGGGCCGAGCTCGCGGATACGCTCACGGGCAAATTCAGGTGCATCCGGGGTGGCGGTGATTTCCGGCTTATACAGAAAATAGATCACCAGCGGCATGGTGATCAGCGAGATAAGCGCAGGTAAAAATGCGGCCACGGCCCACATCGACCAGCTCAGTTCCGCCCCTTTTCCGGCTTCCTGCACAATCAGACTAACAATCAGCGGGTTAGGCGCGGTTGCCGTGATAAACATCGCGGACGTAATAGGATTGGTATTGTAATTAACCAGGGACAGATAGCGGCCGATTTTCCCGCTGGTGCCGTCATCCGCTTTCGAACCGAAACTGTCAGCGATTGAACGCATAATCGGGTGGATAATTCCGCCGCCGCGCGCGGTATTACTGGGGGTAACCGGTGCCAGCACGGTTTCGGCAATCGCCAGCGAATAGGCGATGCCCAGCGTTTTTTTGCCGAACAGAGAAATAAAATAATAACCGATACGCGCCCCCAGCCCGGTTTTATTCAGACTGAGAGAAACCATAATAGAGATCCCGATGAGCCAGATAAGCTCATTGGAAAAGCCGCTCAGGGCATCAGCGAGCGCCGCTTTTGCCGAACCGGGATTAGTGACGCCGGTCAGGGCGACAAGCGCAATCGCCACCATGGAAACCGCACCGATAGGCAGTGCTTTACCGATAATCGCGGCGATAGTGCCGACAAACAGCGCGAGCAGGTGCCACGCGTTAGGATCAACACCGTCAGGTACAGGAACAGCGAACCAGATAATACAGGTAATAAGAATCGCAATTAAGGAAGGAATGAGTTTCAGCGGAGTCAGTTTATTCATAGGTCCGTCCGTGGTAATTGTATTTAACTGCCGGAGGATGACGTATTGATATTGAATGACAGGATATATTATATAACAACCTGAAAATAACAGTGCTGTTGTTTGCTGATAATAATCAATGTTATGTCAGATACCGGTTATTTATTCTGTAACAGAAAATAACCGGTATGAACAGGGAGAAAATGAGGGGGATCACAGAACCGGAATATAATAATCCACACACAGATGTTCAGGCGGATTATCACTCATTGCTTCGGTACGGGTATATTTTTCGATATCCGAACCGGGACGACGGCATAATCCGAGTTGCGGTAACGCGTACAAATACACATTAAACGTGAAATCCCGGTAATCACTGAACAGGCCGTTAAAATGGAATTTCGCATATTTTCCGCTGCCGATCACCGCCGGGGTCAATTCATTTTCCTGTACAATAAACGCCGGATCATCCACACCGATATGATAGCCGATAGCAATACAGTCCGGCTGCTCTGACGTCCGGTCATAGTCTGTGCGGACATAGCAGTACGGAAGCTCCGGTGATACCAGGCGGATAAAATCACGCCAGAATGTTGTGCGGATCTCTTCATGCAGATGGCCGATTTCATCCAGCGGAGACTGGTAGTGATAACCTTTTTCCAGTACCGGGATATTATCCAGCATAACAATGTCCGGCTGCGGCAGCGGCGGCATTTCCAATTGTACCGGTGGTTGCAGCGTCGTCAGATCCCAGTTTGGACTGCGGCGGTATGCCGTCGGCGTCATATTAAAAACCGCTTTAAAACGGCGGGCAAAAGATTGCTGGGAATCAAACTGATACTTCAGGGCAATATCGCCGATATTCTTTGTGGTCAGCCGTAATTCGGTGGCTGCTTTTGTCAGACGGCGGCGGCGGATATAGCCTGCCAGGGTCATATCGGTGAACCGTTTAAAAATCCGCTGAAAATACCATTTGGTATAGCCGGAACGTTCCGCCACCACATCCAGTTGCAGCGACTTATCCAGGTTATGCTCAATCCACAAAATAATGTCTTTTATCACACTGAGATAGAAGGCATTTTCATCCTGTTCTTTACTGGTGACCGGCGCGGAACCAATAAATTCCGTGACAGTGCTATCATGTTTAAGCATAAGGATTCCCGTTTGTTGGCACCCAAAAAAATACTGTGATACGATTACATACTGATAGTATGTAACAGGGCATTTTTACCATGAACACACTGACCAGGCAACAGGAAAATTCAGCACGGACGCGGCTGGCATTACTGATTTCAGCGCACAGACTTTTTATTGAAAAAGGCTATCAGTCCGTTTCGATTGATGAAATTGCCCGCGATGCGCGGGTCACAAAAGGGGCGTTTTATCACCACTTTAAAAGTAAAAGTGACCTGCTGAAACACTGTTATGAAATGCAGTTGCAGAAGATCAGTGAGGCTCTCGGTAATAATGAACCGCTGGCGGATAAATGGGAAGAGCTGAAGATTATTGTCCGCAGTTTCATGAATTATCTGGAGCAGCATTACCGGGAATTAATTCCGGTTCAGGAAGTGATGCCGGTGATCGGCTGGTATGAATTTGAGGATATTAACCGGCGTTATATCAGTAACCGTGTGGATAATATTGTGAATCAGCTGATAGCAGAGCAGATAATTAAAAGGTATGACTCTTATCTGTTATGCAGTCTGATCCACGGCTTTATGATGCATATTACCCTGAATATTAACAGTCTTGCCGAATTCCCCGGTTTTAAAGATGACTTTACTGAGATTTATAATAACTTTCTGCAAACACTGAAAAAACCGTCCTGATATACCATTTTTACAGATATCTGTTTTCACAGACACCGGTTTTCGCTGACATCAGTTTTCCGCTGATACGGCATCAGCGGCCGGATAAAAACCGGGTAATAGCCGGAACCAGCTCCGGGTGCAGCGGCAGCGCCGGATTATTGTAACTGCTGATGGCGGCTGCGCAGTCCGCGGGTGTTTCTTTCAGAACGTGATTCATCGTCGCGATCTCCGCATACTGATTATCCGGCGCGGTGCGGATAAGACGGGCGCCGTTATCCGGGCTTATCTGGCAATCATGCCCGCCCTGAATAATGACTCCAGGTACGGTGACCTTTGCCAGTTCTTCCGCAGGATCATACTGCATCCACACCATGAAATAGCGCTGTAATTCCGGTGAAAATAAAATATTGAGGGAGGGCGGGATATTATCCGTGGTTTTCTCCGCTTTCAGCCGGTCAATGACATCGTTGATATAGGTCAGTGCTTCCGGCGGAAATGGCTGGGTACTCATTTGTTTTTTCAGGATAATATCGATGGTATATCCCGCAGGAGAGACCAGGATGATCCCGGCCGGTTTCTGTTCCTGAGCCATCAGGGTGGCAAATAACGCCCCTTCACTGTGACCGAGCAGGTATACCGGAATATCCGGATAACGCTTCTGCAGAAAATCAAACCACGCCTGATAATCCCGCAGATAACCGGCAAAGGTGATATCTGCCGGTGTGACGGTTGCGGCACCGGCACCTGTACCGGTTTTATCTGTCCGCAGTGTGATATATCCGGCGTCACTCAGGGCATCCCCCAGCATCCGCAGACTATCCGTCTGACTGGCCGGACTGTTACCGTCACGATCAACCGGACCGGAACCGGCAATAAACAGAATGGCACCTTTTGGTGCGGTATGTTCCGGCAGAGTCAGTGTGCCGTTAAGGCCGTTTATTTCAGCCGGGATATTTTTCCCGGCGGCAGCCGTTTGCAATGAAATAAAAATAATCAGCAGGGCGGTAAAACAATGGCGTAAAACAGCAGTCACAGTAATATCCTGATTAAGTTAAGGCGTGCTTTTAAATGTTATATGAATAATTTTCAGTCCGACCAGACCGAGAATAATACCGGCAGTTTTATCAATCCAGAAGGCACAGCGATTAAATTGCTGACGTACTGCGGGACGGGTCAGAAGATACATAATCAGACTGTCCCAGATTAATACAGCCATCACCATCCAGAGTGCAATACCGGTTTTAAATAGTGCGGAATTATCCTGACTTTCCAGTACAACAGTAAACAGACTTAAATAGAATAATAAATTCTTGGGATTTAACAGGCCGGAGGATAAGCCGACCAGAAATTCTTTGGTAAACGTACTCTGCGGATGCGTATTTTTATCTTCTGCCGCCTGTGCCATCAGGAAACGGTAATCAGATTTTTTTGCCCGTAATGCCTGCCACGCGATAAAGAGCAGGAATACTCCGCCGAACAATTTAATCAGAATCATCAGCGTGACAGATTGTGCAAGGATAGCGCCTGCACCGGCCAGACAAAGTACAATATACAGTGCATTGGCAGTGGCAATACCGGAGACAACACCGAATGCCACCCGTCTGCTGTTACGCAGGGTACTTTTTATAATCAGCAGAAAATCAGGCCCGGGGCTTATCAGAGCGATAAAGTGAGCGAGCGCCACAGCAAAAAAAATCATCATGATGATTATCCGGCACAGAAATGAAGTAATAAAAAAAACATATCACTGAACCGGGGATTGTCATACAGAAATATTGCCGAGGTGCACATAATGCGCGATATCATCACCGGATGAAGAATAGTTAAATATTAATAACGAATTAAAATAATCTGCTTTTTTACTATTCTGCTGGTTGTGACAGTAATAATGCGGATTGGCGATAACAGAAAAGAAACTGCGGAAAAAACACAATAACTCCTGATGATATAAGTCATCATTCTGTTATTTTCCGGCTTTTCCTGATTATTGTGTTTTTAGCCGCCGGAATTTGGCAGTAATTTATCCTATGCCGGGTAAATAAGGATTGATAACATCGGGGCTGTGTTCAGAACAATATGATGAGACCGATTATGAAAACCGCAATAAAACTAAGTGTATTAGGTTCTGCCGTATTATTAATGGCGGCCTGTGACAGCCTGGACCCGGACAGTACCAAAAATGAATTCTGGTACAGTAATCCGGCTGACAGCACACTGACATTTAAAGTGGATGACAAAGAATACACCACTGAGCCGGGGACTGCCGGAAAACTGAAATTATCACCGGGTATGCACAGCATTGAAAATGCCGCGGGTGAGAAACAGAACTTTATGGTGTATGACAATAACAGCGGCGGCATTATTAACCCGGATAATCACGTCTATTATATGCTGTCTGAAGTCTACGCGGTCGAAGGGCAGAGTAACCGTTTTAAACCGGCAATGTATGATGTCACCATTAACGGCCATGATATACAGATGCCGGTACGCAGCAGTAATGCCACGGTGATTGACCATAATCTGTTTAATTGCAGTTACCCGGTCGGCACGCCGTTCCCGGCAGAAATTACCACCAGTAACCGTCAGTCTGTCGGCAACATTAAAACCAAGTGTTTTGATAAAGCGGAGCTGGTGGCGTATGTCGAATCCGATTACGGTGAAAAATTACAGCCGCCTGCACCGGGTGATGAGCTGAAAGACTCCGTTAATATGACCTTCGATTACACCATTCCGGAGCCGCAGTTCAAAGACGCTGAAACACAGAAGCAGGCACTGAAATTAACCGGCCTGCTGAAGCAGATTAAAGAGTCTGACGATCCGGATATTCACGATAAGCTGAATAAAGAGATCCATCAGGTCACTATGGATCTGGTTTCTGCCTCTGCCGGGTCCGCGTCATCCAATACGGTGGCGGAGAATGAATACTACAACACATTTATCACACAGACCGGTAATTTCCGCGCCTTTGGTATCCAGCCGAAATAAGCATTTTTTCTTACCGTAGTCCTCTGAGGGCGGCATTCAATGCCACCCTTTTTTATTAATTTATTTAATGAAAAATAACGGTGTGCTTATTTTATCAGCAACAAAAAATTAAAAAATAAAGAGAGGGACATCAAATAAAAAAGGAGTATGATTTCAGGAGAGCCGTATTTTTTATCTGAAAAACGGCCGGTAGTATAAAAAAACAACATCAGCGTTAATCTGATGTAAATAATGGTTTAAAACACACTTTATTACGTAACATCTGTTATGTAATTCTTTATCTGCGACAAAGTAATGGCGGAATTATGTACAGTCCGCCCGGTAAAATAACACATCACTATGTCAATAGCGGTGTATTTTATTGATCATTTTGTTAAAGGCAGATGTCAGTTTTGTTCTGAACTCCCTCACTTTCTGCTTGTTATTTTTTCTGCGGCCGTCAGGCTCAGAAGAAATTAATCAGATTTTTTTAAGTCTCCGGGGGATTAAGTACATCAGCATTATGGAGATAGTATGAAGTCAAAAAGTTTAACGACCTGGATAGTGGCGGCATTATTTATCGGGGTGATTGTCGGTGTTGCGCTGAACAATCTGGCCACACCCGGGTTCAATCAGCAATATTCTGCCGATATTTCAGTGGTGACGGATATTTTCCTGCGACTCATTAAAATGATTATCGCGCCGCTGATCCTCTCCACGCTGGTGGTGGGTATTGCAAAAATGGGGGATGCGCAGACACTCGGGCGGGTTTTCTCCAAGACACTGTTTTTATTTGTATGTGCTTCTTTTATTTCCATTACGCTCGGGTTACTGATTGTTAACCTGCTTAAACCGGGTGCCGGTATTAACTTTGTGGCACCGGCGGATACGGTGGTGGACAATATGGCGACCGCCGCGTTTTCGGTGAAAAACTTTATCGCCCATTTGATCCCGACCAGTATCGTTGATGCGATGGCCCGCAATGAAATTTTGCAGATCGTTGTTTTTTCTATTTTTATGGGCGTTGCGCTTTCCGCTATCGGTGAAAAAGGTAAACCGATTCTGACGCTGCTGGAATCGGTGGTCAGCCTGATGCTGAAACTGACCGGTTATGTCATGCTGTTTGCGCCGCTGACCGTTTTTGCCGCCATTTCCGGGATGATTGCCGAGCGCGGGCTGGTGGTACTGCTGGAAGCCGGTATTTTTATGGGCGAGTTCTATCTGACGCTGGCCACATTATGGCTGGTGTTAATCGGCCTGGCGGTTCTGATTACCGGACGCTGCATTTTACATCTGACCAAAGGGATCACCGAACCGGCGCTGCTGGCATTTACCACGTCCAGTTCTGAGGCAGCGTTCCCCGGCACACTGAAGCAGCTCGAACAGTTTGGTGTTTCCAATAAAATTGCCAGCTTTGTGCTGCCGATTGGCTACTCCTTTAACCTTGTCGGTTCAATGGCATACTGCTCTTTTGCGGTTATCTTTATTGCCCAGGCCTGTAATATTGAGATTTCCATGGGCGATCAGATCACCATGCTGCTCATCCTGATGCTGACATCCAAAGGTATGGCCGGTGTGCCGCGCGCCTCACTGGTGGTGATTTCCGCCACGCTGACACAGTTTAATATTCCGGAAGCCGGATTAATTCTGCTGATGGGTGTCGATCCGTTCCTCGATATGGGCCGCTCTGCGACCAACGTGATGAGTAACGCGATGGGGGCGGCGATTGTCGGCCGCTGGGAAGGCGAGCATTACGGTGAAGGCTGTCACGGAAAACCGCCGGTAACGGTTGTTGATATGGCAGAGCCGGAACTGCTGAAAAAAGCAGGCTGAAGAACCTGTTTCAGGTATGAAAAAAACACAGGTACGGATTTTTACCTGTGTTTTTTTATATTCGCAGTCTGTATCTCATGACCCGCTTAACACTTTTACATTTTCATTATTCTGTATTTCCGTATTAAGATCTCATTTTTATTAAAATAAACTTTGGTTTTTTATTTTATAAATTTAATTCAATCATCAAATGTAACAATAATATGTTATTTTCTCATTTTGAAATCGTTAATTTATGGTTTATCGTATTGTTTTTAAATGGGTTTGATAATGATATTAAAATGGCGTGATACGTGTCTGTTCCTTCATGAAATTCACCAACTTCTTCATTTTAATCATTTGTTTTCGTGTGTAATAAGCCACCATAATCGTGGCAGGTAAATTTATTTTTAAATTGTGCGTCAATACGTTCTTCATTTTTCTGATTTAATACGAGTGAATATAATGACAAATAAAACTTTTGAGTATCAGGAGCCATTCCCGTTATCGGAAGATAAAACGGACTATTATTTGCTGAGCAGGGAGCACGTTTCCACGGCGACATTTGAGGGCCGTGAGATGCTTAAGGTTGAACCTGAAGCGCTGACACTGATTGCTCAGCAGGCCGTGCATGATGCCTCCTATTTCCTCCGTCCGGCACATCAGAAACAGGTCGCACAGATTTTAAGCGATCCTGAGGCCAGCGAAAACGACAAATACGTTGCGCTGCAACTGCTGCGTAATGCGGAAATCTCAGCCAAAGGTGTTCTGCCGAACTGTCAGGATACCGGCACCGCGACTATCGTGGCGAAAAAAGGTCAGCAGGTGTGGACCGGCGCCAATGATGCGGAATGCTTATCCCGTGGTATTTACAACACATTTCAGCGCGAAAACCTGCGTTATTCACAGAACGCGGCACTGGATATGTACACGGAAGTGAATACCGGCACCAACTTACCGGCACAGATTGATATTCTGGCGACTGAAGGCGCGGAATATCACTTCCTGTTTATCAACAAAGGCGGCGGTTCTGCCAACAAAACCGCGCTGTATCAGGAAACCAAAGCGATTCTGGAACATGATCGCCTGAAAGCATTCCTGATCGACAAAATGAAGTACCTCGGCACCACGGCCTGCCCGCCGTACCATATTGCGTTCTGTATCGGCGGTACGTCACCGGAAATGAACCTGAAAACGGTGAAACTGGCCTCCACCAAATATTATGACAACCTGCCGGATACCGGTAATGAGCTGGGCCGCGCTTTCCGTGACCGTGAGCTTGAGCAGGAACTGCTGGAAGCAACCCGTGAATTCGGCTTCGGTGCACAGTTCGGCGGTAAATATTTCGCCCATGATATCCGTGTGATCCGTCTGCCGCGTCACGGCGGTTCCTGCCCGATTGGCCTGGCGCTGTCCTGTTCGTCTGACCGTAATATCAAAGGGAAGATCACCAAAGACGGGATCTGGCTGGAAAAACTGGAATACAATCCGGCAAGTTACATTCCGGAATCCATGCGCAAAGAGAATGAAAGCGATATGGTCAGCATCGACCTGAACCGGCCGATGGCGGAAATTCTGAAAGAGCTGAGCAAATATCCGGTTTCCACCCGCGTCTCTCTCAGTGGTCCGCTTATCATTGCCCGTGATATCGCGCACATGAAACTGAAAGAGCGTCTGGACAGCGGACAGGGATTACCGCAGTATTTTAAAGATCATATGGTGTACTATGCAGGTCCGGCGAAAAAACCGGAAGAACTGGTCTCCGGCTCTCTCGGCCCGACCACCGGTAACCGGATGGACCCGTATGTGGACTTGTTCCAGTCGCAGGGCGGCAGTATGCTGATGCTGGCAAAAGGCAACCGCAGTCAGGCGGTGACCGATTCCTGTAAAGCACACGGCGGCTTCTATCTGGGCAGTATCGGCGGTTCGGCGGCGATTCTGGCACAGGAATATGTGAAGAGTCTGGCGATTCTGGAATACCCTGAACTGGGTATGGAAGCGGTCTGGAAAATGGAAGTGGAAGGGCTCCCTGCCTTTATCCTGGTGGATGACAAAGGGAATAACTTCTTCGAACAGGTTCAGACGAAAAAATGTGAGAAATGCGTGGCAGGCCAGCCTGCCTGATCCAACACTTTCCCTGAGGAGTTTGCATGAGCGACGAACGTTATCAACAACGGCAACAGAAACTGAAAGAGCATGTCGACGGGCGCGTTGCCGCGGCTCAGAAGACCGGCGGAGTCCTGATGGTCTTCACCGGTAACGGGAAAGGGAAATCCACAGCGGCCTTTGGTACTGCGACCCGCGCCGCCGGGCACGGCATGAAAGTGGGCGTGGTGCAGTTTATCAAAGGCCAGTGGGAATGCGGTGAACGCAACGTGCTGGAAAAACTGGGGGTTGAGTTCCATATTATGGCCACCGGTTTTACCTGGAACACACAAGATAAAGAGGGTGATACCAAAGCGGCACAGGAAGTGTGGCAGTACGGCAAAGCGATGTTACAGGATCCGTCCTATGATCTCGTGGTGCTGGATGAGCTGACTTACATGGTGCGCTATGGTTATATCGACCTGGATGAGATTATCAGTTATCTGAAAAACCGCCCTGAAAATCAGAGCGTGATTATTACCGGCCGGGGATGTCACCGCGACATCACCGATCTGGCAGACACCGTCAGTGAACTGCGCCCGGTCAAGCACGCGTTTGACAGCGGTATTCAGGCGCAGAAAGGTATCGACTGGTAATCAGTTTCATCAATACAGTATTATCAATACAGTATTCATCAATACATACTGTTATAAATAATCGCTCCGCTTATACGGGGCGATTTTTTTTGCCGGTACGGCGGTATTATACCTGCTTTTCAGAATAGACCGCTGGTGCCGGATAAACCGGAATTGCTATTTTTACAAATCGGAGAAATACCCTGTAAAAAAACGGAAACTAATATAATGAAATTAAAGACAATCTCTGCTCTTGCTGTATCTGCTGTTGTTCTGGCCGGTTGCCAGAATATGAATTATGACAGCCTGGCACAGTCCGGCGGCCAGTTATTTCAGGCAGCAACCCTGTCTGATGCGGATATGATAAAGCTGTCTGATGGCGCCTGCAAAGAGATGGATGCGCAAAATCAGGTTGCACCGGCATCCGGAAAATATGCGGCCCGCATGGAAAAAATCGCCAAATCATTAGGTTCTGATGTAAACGGAACCAAAGTGAACTACAAAGTCTATATGACCAATGAACCGAATGCCTGGGCGATGGCGAACGGCTGTGTCCGTGTCTACAGCGGCCTGATGGATATCATGAATGATAATGAAATCGAAGGTGTTCTGGGACATGAATTAGGGCATGTCGGTCTCGGTCATACGAAGAAAGCCATGCAGGTCGCTTATGCGGCCGTGGCGGCAAAAACCGCAGCAGGTTCAGCAGGGGGGATCGCGTCCCAGCTGAGCAATTCTCAGTTTGCTGATATGGGTGTAAAACTGGTTAATGCCCAGTTCTCTCAGCTTCAGGAAACAGAAGCGGATAATTATTCTTATGATCTGCTGAAAAAACGCGGTATTTCCACTGAAGGTCTGGCAACCGGATTTGAAAAGCTCTCGAAAATGGACAAAGGGCAGAACAGTATGTTTGATTCTCACCCGCCGACCACAGAGCGCGCAGAAAATATCCGTAAACGGATTGCAGAAGATAAAAAGTAATTATTCCTCATAATAAAGACGTGATACCGTTTGGTATCACGTCTTCAGGGATAAAAACATAAAATTATCTTATTTTTATAATCTTAATTTTAAATTATGCAATATTAAATATTGCATGGTTGGGTATTTGGATATAAAAAATATTAGTTATTTTTCAATAAATCATTAGTATGTATAATTATTTTTAATATAATTATTATTGCTGATATTTTATTAAAAAGGATGTATGTTGTGGCTTATAGATATGATAGTGATCTGACTTTTCTTTCTGAATGTAGTGATAAAGAGTTAGATGACCTGGTGTATTGTTTGACGCATGATAAAGACGGTGAAAAACGATGGACTGAGGAATTAACTGAAACGGCAAATTATAAAAATAATTATCCGCAGCATAGCCTGTATTGGCAAGAGATTGCTGCTGAAATTCAATGCTTTGGCGCTAATACGTTTGCTACCATGTTCAGAGGCGGAAAAGGTGTTTTTTACCGTGAGGTTCTGACTGATGTCTGTGACAAATTAAAGGTTAACTATAACAAATCCTCTGAAATAGAAGTTATTGAAAATAATTTACTGATGAAAATAATGACTGATGCCCTTTCTTCTATGTCTCCGGAACAAATCAGTGAACTGGGCGCTGAGCTTGGTATTAAAAACACGTCAGGATTAACATCTCAAATGTTAACTGCAAGTTTTCAGGCTATATTCAGAGCTGGTGGATTTAAGTCGTATCAGCTGACTGTTATTATTGTTAATCAGATAATGAAAGCGTTAATAGGCAGAGGACTGACATTTGCTGGAAATGCCACCTTAATGAGGACGATGTCAATTTTAGCCGGACCGGTAGGATGGGCAATTACAGGTATATGGACGGCAGTGGATATCGGCAGTGCTGCATACAGGGTCACTATTCCTGCTGTTATTCAGGTTGCTTTTCTCAGGACACAGCAGGCTGCAAAATTAGCCAATGAAATCAGCTTTGATTAACCGGATGTTCTAAAAAACAGCTCCCGGTATTAAGAAACCGGGAGCTGTTTTGATCATTAAGACAAAATCAGTTCTTTTTCCCGTGATTTCTCATGGATCCAGTCACTGAATTTCCGCAGGTTGAGTGATCCTTTTTTGTCCTCTTTATAGGTGAGAACAAAGCGGTTGCCGGTACTCATCGGCAGGTCACACGGGATCACCAAATCGCCGTTTTCCAGATCTTTCTGGATAGCGAAGCGCGGCAGCAGCGCCACACCGAGATTCGAACGGATAGCAGAGATCAGCATTGAAAGCAGATCAAAGCGCGGGCCGACCCGGGTTTTCGGGTTGTGAATACCCGATAGCTGGAACCAGTCACTCCAGGCGTCGAGGCGGGTGGTCTGATGCAGCAGGGTGAATTCTTCCAGCAGCTGACCGGTGGTGAGTTTGATCGTGTCATCCCGCCACAGCATGCGGCTGCACACCGGTACCAGTTCTTCCTCAAACAGATATTCAAAATCCGGCCACGGATTGCAGAAATCCTCACGCATGATCGCGGCATCGTATTTCAGACTGGTAAAATCGGCCGGTGTGGTTAATGCACTGATACTTAATGCGATTTCCGGATGTTTTTCACGGAAACTCTGTAAGTTCGGGATCAGCCAGTGTGTACTGAAGGTTGGTGTCACCGCCAGTTCAAACAGTTGCTGTGATGACTGCCAGGACATAATATCCTGGGTGTCTTTTTCCAGTTTATCCAGGGTGTCATGCACCAGTCCGAGGTAATGTTTGCCGGCATCACTGAGGAAAATACGTTTGCGGACGTGATGAAACAGCGACACATTCAGAAATTCTTCCAGCGCGGCAATCTGGCGGAAAACCGCACTCTGAGTCAGTGATAATTCTTCCGCTGCTCTGGTGTAGCTTTCATACTGTGCAACAGCTTCAAAGGTGATCAGTAAATCCGTTTTCGGGATCTTCTTTCGCATAGCGTTTTACTCCCTAAAAATATAATCCATTTTACCGGATGGGGGATGGCGGCAGGGTGAAACCGCTGCCGGCCTGATGCCCCATATGACAATACATGCTGCATGCGGCATCAATGACGGACATGGCTAATGCCGCGCCGCTGCCTTCACCCAGCCGGAGATCCAAATATAAGAAAGGTTTGATACCGAGTTGCTCAAGCGCGATACCCGCGCCTTTCTCGGCAGAAAAGTGGGACGGGATCAGATAGTCCCGGACCGCAGGCGCCAGACGGCAGGCTGCGATTGCGCAGGCGTAAGATAAAAAGCCGTCGAGCACGACAGGAATACCGCAGGCCGCGGCACCCAGAATGACACCGGTCATCCCCGTCAGATCATATCCTCCGACTTTGGCGAGCACATCAATGGCATCTGCCGGGTCAGGATTGTTGACTGCGATAGCCTGCCGGACCACCGCTTCTTTGTGGGAAACGCGATCCAGCGGCAGATTGGCGCCAATCCCGACCGTATCATGCGGATCAAGCCCGCACAGGACACTGATCATAGCAGAGGCCGGTGTGGTATTGGCAATGCCCAGCTCACCGGTGCCGACAACACGGATACCGGCGGCAACCCGTTGTTTTACCAGCTCTGCACTGGCAACCAGCAGATGTTCCGCATCGGCGTAAGACATTGCCGGGCCTTTGGCGATATTGCCGCAGCCGCGTGCCAGTTTCAGGGAAATCATGTTATCGATAGGGTCGCAGTCAATACCGATATCCACCGGCAGCACGCTGGTTCCGTTACTGCGGGCAACGGCACAGACGCCGGTCAGCTGTTTCTGAATATTGCGCGCCTGGATCGCGGTGACTTCCTGCGGGGTGACGGCGACGCCTTCTGCAAATACGCCGTGATCCGCGCACATCACAATAATTTCTTTCTGCAGATTATCCGGATGCTCAATCCCCGGCATACCGGCAAGACGAATCGCGAGCTCCTCAAGCCGTCCGAGACTGCGCGGCGGTTTTGCCAGTCCGTTGATATGCTGCTCTGCCGCCTGCATGGCTGCGTGATCCGGGGATGGGATCGCCCGGATCAGGTCTTTCAGTGTTGTCATTTTTCTTATGCTCACATTCTGTTTTTATAATCAAACAACAGGCGTAAAACAGGATCGCCCGTTAAATACAGCTAATGTCATAAATCCGTCGCGGCATTCCGCCACACTGTAACTGTCCTGTTCACAGGGAAACTGCCACATGGCCTCTGCGGGCAGGCCGAACCAGCGGGTAATAATCAGCCCGAGCACGCCTTTGTGGGCGACAATCAGGCGGGTTGCCGGGGTTTCTGATGCTTCCCGGCGCAGTTCGTCCGCTGCCGCCTGAACCCTGGCCGCAAACTGCGGAAACGGCTCTCCGCCGGTGGGTGCGGCATGCTGCCAGTCCTTCATCCAGGTGTCCCAGTCAGCCGGGAAACGGGCGGCAATCTCACTGTAATGCTGCATTTCCCACTCTCCGAAGTGCATCTCATTGAGGCGCGGATCACAGTGATAGTGATGATTTTCCGGCGGGCGGATGTATTCCGCTGTCTGTCTTGCCCGCTGTAATTCACTGATCAGTATAGTATCTATCTGAATATCCCGCAGATAAGAGGCCACGGTTGCCGCCTGATGGTGACCGTGTTCCGTCAGCGGTAAATCCGTGCTGCCGTAGAACAGACCGTCTTTGTTTCCTGCGGTTTCCCCGTGGCGGACCAGGATAAAGCGGCTGATGCTCATCCCGTCTACATCCAGAACAGTGCGAGCAGAAAGATGATTTCCCCGCACTCTTCAGCAGCACCGAGGGTATCCCCGGTCTGCCCGCCGAGGTGGTGGCGGAAATAACGCCCCAGCCCGTAAATGATAAAGGCGGTGACAATCAGGGCACCGAGGGCTTTCATCCCGCCCGCAACAGTGACAATCACCGCGCCGGTGGCGAGAGTGATGACAAACTGGCGCAGACTGATGCGGCCGATATAAATATTACCCATGCCTTCCCCCTCACGGGCATAGCGCTGGTTGTACATCACCAGCGACATACAGGTGCGGCCTGCGACCGGGGCGCAAATCAGTAATCCGGCGGCGGCAGTCAGCGAAAGGGAAGAGGAGGCGAGGAGCTCATACGCGGCTGCGGATTTTGCCATCAGGGCAAAAATCAGTGCCAGACAGCCATGTGTACCGATACGGCTGTCGCGCATGATCTCCAGCATTCTTTCACGTTTGCGGGCGGAAAAAATACCGTCACAGGTATCCGCCAGGCCGTCGAGGTGAAAACCGCCGGTGATCAGGATCAGCGCCAGCACATAGCCCAGTGCGGCAATCAGCGGACTGTGTGCCGCTCCTGCTATCCATACGGTAAGCAGTGCCGCAATCACCCCGGCAATCAGTCCGACGACCGGGAAAAAGGGTACGCCGCGCCCGTACTGCTGAAATTCAGTACCTTCACTCCAGCGCTGCGGCACCGGAATACGGGTGATAAACTGAAGCGTGGCCCACAGGTATTTCAGATTCATTTGATCTGAACTCCGATCCCGGAAACCACCAGCCAGACCTGTTCGGCCTGACGGGCGAGTTTTTGGTTAATACGTCCGGCGATATCGACAAAATGGCGTGCCAGCCGGTTTTCCGGTGTGATGCTCATTCCCAGTTCGTTGGTGACGATATATACCGGACATTCGCTCTCTTTGCAGGCGTCAATAATATGGTCGATTTCGCTGTTGATGCCGATCTCCAGTTTCGCATAATCCAGCGTGTCCGGGTCCGCACCGCCTGATGCGTCATACAGCAGATTGGCAATCAGCGTGGTGATACATTCCAGCATCACCCCTTCGCCGGGTTTGCGTTCATAGCGGATCGCATGAGCAATGTTTTTAAAACCCTCCCACGTACGCCAGTGCTGCGGGCGATCGGCTTTATGGCGTGCCACGCGGGCAGCCATTTCATCATCCGTTATTACGGAGGTGGCGATATAGAGTGCACTGTGACAGCGGTTATCCACCAGTTCCTCGGCAAAACTGCTTTTACCGCTGCGGGCGCCGCCGGTAATCAAAATCATGCTGTTTTCTCCTTGTGCGCATACATCAGACGGCAGATTTCATCAATATTGAGGTGTTCTCTCATCTGTTGCGCCAGAATATTAAACTGCTGCTCTTTGTGCAATGCGTAGTCAAATGTGCTTTCAGGCAGCGGTTCCAGCCCTTTCCTGTTCCGCAGCTGATTGAGCAGCGGACGGGTAAAATTATTCCGGTCAAAAATACCGTGCAGATAAGAGCCCATCACACTGCCGTCCGGACTGACCGCGCCGTCAGCATGGTTGCACGGCTCGCGGTTTTTCTCGTGCATTTGTGCGAACGGAATGGCATCCGGGCCGGTTTCAGACACGCCCATGTGGATCTCATAGCCGCTGATCGGTTCACCCTGACAGGCAGACCAGATCCCCGGCAGTGTGCCGCACACGGTACCGGCTGTTTGGGTGGTATTTTTTTCCGGTGAGAAGCGGGTGGTGATATCGAGCAGCCCCAGTCCCGGTAAGTCGGATAATCCGGATTCCACATCGTCATAAATATGTTTGCCGAGGATCTGATAGCCGCCGCAGATCCCTGCAACCGGTGTGCCCTGTGCATGGCGGGTGAGGATGGCTTTATCCATTCCTTTCTGGCGCAGCCACAGCAGGTCACCGAGGGTATTTTTGCTGCCGGGGATAATCAGCAGATCCGGCTCACCGACCAGCAGCGGATCGGATTCATAACGCAGACGGACATCCGGCTGGGCGGCAAGGGCATTGAAATCGGTGAAATTGGCAATGTGCGGCAGCTGAACCACCACAATATCCAGCACTTCTTCGGTTTTGCCGTCATATTTACCGACCTGTAACGCGACGCCGTCCTCATCTTCCAGATCCACATCCAGCCACGGCAGGACGCCGAGTACCGGAACGTGAGTCAGATCTTCGATTTTCTTAATGCCCGGCATCAGCAGAGCGACATCACCGCGGAATTTATTGATGATCACGCCGATCACCCGCGCGCGTTCGTCATCGGCCAGCAGGGCGAGTGTGCCGTAAATGGAGGCGAACACACCACCGCGATCGATATCCGCCACCAGGATCACCGGCGCGTCGATCATCTCCGCCATGCCCATATTCACAATATCACCATCGCGCAGATTGATTTCCGCCGGGCTGCCCGCGCCTTCCAGCACAATGATGTCGTGCTCGGAAGCCAGGTCATTGTAAACATCGCGGATCATGGTTTTCAGCTGCGGTTTATAAAGGTGATATTCCGCCGCATCCATATTTTGCGCGACTTTTCCCATCAGGATGACCTGGGATTTGCGGTCAGAGGTCGGTTTGAGTAAAACCGGATTCATGCGCACATCCGGTTCAATACCGGCGGCTTCCGCCTGAAAGATCTGCGCGCGGCCCATCTCTTTACCGTCACGGGTGATCCCCGAGTTCAGCGCCATATTCTGTGATTTGAACGGTGCACAGCGATGCCCGTCCTGAGAGAAAATCCGGCAGAACCCGGCGACTAATACACTTTTTCCGACATCGGAAGCAGTACCCTGGATCATCAGTGAAAATGTCATGCCATTACCTCGTGTGTTCCGGCGGCGGGGGTTGTCTGCTGCTGCAATTGTGCAAACAGCGCCTGTTCAGTTTTGCACAGCGGCAGTCCGGTTTCGCAGTGAAGTTTGACCAGCCACGGCTGTTCCAGCCCGGCGGCGGTGATCATCTCTTTTTGCAGGAAAACGGATTCCGGTGCACCGTGACCGCACACTTCGCCGTGCGACATCACGTAAATACCATCACAGACCTGATAAATCAGGTCAATGTCATGGCTGGAAATCACAATGTGCTTACCGGCAGCGGCAATGCGGGCAAGCAGATCGATCATCTGCTGCCGGCCGGCCGGGTCCAGTCCGGCGGTGGGTTCATCGAGCAGCAGATAGTCTGACTGCATCACCAGCGCCCCGGCGATAGCCACGCGCTTTTTCTGCCCGAAGCTCAGGTGCTGTACCGGTTTGTCGCGGAAGGCGAGGGCATCGACCAGCCGCAGTGCCTCATCTGTCCGGCGTTTGATCTCATCTTCTTCCACCCCGAGATTGCGCAGGGCAAACGCAATATCACTGTCGACATCGGTGTAGAAAATCTGCATATCCGGGTCCTGAAAGACGGTCACGACGTGCTGACGGAGTTCCAGCAGTGATTTTTTATCGTATTTCAGCGGGTTACCGCGCCAGAGTACCTGACCGTCCTGTGGCTTCAGAATACCGGACAGGTTCATAAACAGGGTGGATTTTCCGCAGCCGTTGGCACCGATAATACCGGTGATCTGAGACGCGCCGAAATCCATGGTCAGGTTTTTCAGGATATTATCGTCCTGATAGCGGAATGTGAGACCGCTGACGGCTAATTGCGGATGATGATTCACAGGTGGAAATCTCCCTGATAGAGCTTCACATTCAGTGCGACGGACATTTGCTGATAGCGCATCATCACGCGGGAAAACAGCATGGTGACCAGCATCGCCAGTGAGCGGTAGCCGGTGCGCAGATTGCGGTAGCCGAAGCGCAGGGACTGTGCGTGATAAATAACGGCGGCCTCTTCCAGAAAAATAAAGATAAAGCGCCAGGTCAGCAGGATCTGTTCGATCAGCACCAGCGGCAGACGGCCGCGTTTCATCAGTTTGATCAGTTGCTCAAACGGCATATTGAGCATAAACCAGAATGTGGCGGCGAGGGCGGCCATGCTGCGCCAGAAAGTCTGATTGGCGGTTGCCAGACCGGCGGGATCAAGACCGGCCCAGTACTGACCAATCTGTACGCCCCACAACATCGTGTCCGGTGTGCGGGAAAAGGAGACAATAATGGCCACCAGACCCACCGCCAGAAAACTGAACGGGATCAGCAGCCATTTCAGATAGCGGAGCGGCGATACCCGCAGTAACCAGCAGGTAAACGCCGCAATACACAACAGCAAAGCCGCCTGGCCTGCCGGCGGCAGGCTCATGGCCAGAACCATCATCACAACCCAGAAAGCGAATTTCGCTACCGGATCGCGCTGGCGCCAGCGGCTTTGATAACTCAGGGCATCAAGACTTTGCATTTTTCCGGCCGCTGCGGTAATAACCGAGCACATAGAAAATCACAGCCGTGCCGAGACAGCCCTGGAGCGTAAACAGCAGGCTCTCGATTTCACCGCTGGCCGGTTCATACAGAGACTCAAACCAGGGTTCATAATCCGGTGCGATAGCCAGGATCTGCTGCTCTGCCTGATCATCTGAACCGCCGTATTCACCGCCGTGGTCGATAAAGAACGGGATGATAAAAATCGCAACAGTCAGAAACAGTAAAATCAGTGTCTTTTTCATGCCCGCACCTCGTTACCCACCAGGTTACGTTTCACCAGCTGATCATAAACCAGTACCGTCAGCAGCCCTTCCGCAATGGCAATCGGTACCTGGGTCAGACAGAAGATCCCCATGAACTTCAGAATTGCCGCACCCATTCCCATCTGCGGATCAGGGAAAGCAACCCCGAGCTGCACCGAGGTGACAAAATAGGTGGTTAAATCCGCTATCACCGCGACAAGGAAGACGCAGATATCCTTACGCCAGCCCAGTTTAGTGGTGAAACGCCAGACCAGATAACCGACGATCGGTCCGATCACCGCCATCGACATACCGTTGGCACCGAGGGTGGTCAGTCCGCCGTGTGCCAGCAATAATGCCTGGAACAGCAGCACGATGGAGCCGAGCACGGCCACCACGGATGGCCCGAACAGGATCACCGCCAGTGCCACCCCGGTAGGGTGAGAGCAGCTGCCGGTCACTGACGGGATTTTCAGCGCGGAAAGGACAAAGATAAAGGCACCGCACAGCGCCAGCAGGACTTTCTGGTTGGCATCTTCCTGAACAATCGCTTTAAGGCGGATAATCCCCGCGCCGAGGAACGGCAGGAATATCAGCCACCAGGCAATCGCCCACATCGGCGGTAAAAAGCCCTCCATGATATGCATGGCAAAGGCTTCCTGGGGTGCAATCATCAGCAGAATTGTGACGGCGGCACCGGTTAACGAGAACTTTGTGAGTTTCTGTTGCATAACAACCTCACCGAATTATTTCCGGGTTTTATTAATTAATACCGTTGAGAAATAAGGCAGTGTCTGTTCGTCGTCGATCTCATCCAGGCGCCGCCAGCACTGTTCACTTTCCAGTGTGGCATCGGCCATCAGGATGGCATGATCAAACAAATCATGGCGGCGGAGCAGATCGCGTACCTGTTGTAAACGACCATAGACTTTCATTAACACAATGCATTCATGATGCGTGATCGCATGCTCCAGCTCTTCCGGAGATGCGGTGCACGACATGACGGCAAGGCTCTGGTTTTCCATTGCCAGCGGGACAATTGCCCGTGATGCGATAGCGGCAAAAGAGGTCACGCCCGGAATCACTTCCAGCCATGGCTGATTGCCGATACGCTCAAGCAGGGAAACCCAGGTACTGAACAGCATGGAATCACCCAGGGTGATAAAGCCGACTTTCTTACCGTCAGCCACATCGTCCTGAATCACTTGCGCGACTTCATCCCAGACTGCTTCTTTCGCTTCCTGCGAGGCTTTCATCAGGAAGTGATAGGTTTTCACCGTGGTTTTACCGGTGATATACGGGGCGACAATGGTATGCGCCAGGCTCGGGGCATCTTTTTTACCGGCCGGTGCATACAGGATATCCAGCTCACCGATAATCCGTGCGCCGCGTACCGTGATAAGATCACTGGCACCGGGACCGGTGCCGATGGCATAAAGTCTGCCCTGTGGTTTTTCTGTTTGCTGACTCATGTGCGGATATTACTCCCCGTTATCCATTGTCTGCGCCAGGTGTTCGACAAACATCTGACGGATCATATTGTTCTCACCCATACCCTGTAACCACGCGGTTGCCTCAATTCCGGCCTGTTCCAGTTGTGTTTTCCAGGAGTCTTCCTCATCGGAGGCCATATCGTTAATCGCGTGGTCACCGGCGACCAGCATCAGCGGCATCAGATGCACTTTGCGGACGTTTTCTGCTTTCAGACCTTTAATAATCAGGTCGATTTCCGGATAGCTTTCCACTGCGCCGACACGGGCCGGGAAGCCGCTGCCGGTCATCATGTGATCCAGACAGGCATAGGCAGAGAAGGCATGGTGAGTGGCACCGTGACCCATAAAGACCACGCGCTCATCTTCTTTCAGTTCCGGCATCTGGGAGTGCAGGGCATCAATCAGGAGGGAATAATCCTCAAAACTGCTCAGCAGCGGTTTGCCCACGCGCAGATAGCGGAAGAACGGACGGTATTTTTCGACCTGGCTGACGATCTTTTCGTACTCATCCCCGTTAATCACATGCAGTGACTGGATAGCCACATCCTCATAACCCTGCTCATGCAGATGGCGTAATGCCTCTTCCGGGTTACTGATATGCAGGTTATCGCGCTCTTTTAACCTGCGGATAATCATGCCGGAGGTGAACGCGCGGAAAAAATCACGGCCGGGGAACGCTGCCGCGAGCTGCTTTTCACAGCTTTCGATATTTTTTTCACGGGTTTCCGCGTAACTGGTGCCGAAACTAATCACTAATAACGCTTTTTTCATCTCATAACCTCAGTAAATCAACAGACAGAAAAACGGGATATCAGATACTGCTCTACCCCATAAAGATCCTGCAATTCAGTCACATCGCCGGATACCCGGGTCTGCGGGCGGACCACGACAATGCAGGGAATACCCAGCGCCAGACAAGGGACGACTTTTTCACTGAATCCGCCCTGTGTGCCGGATTCTTTGGTGATCACCACATCCGCGCCGCAGTAACGGTAAAACGCTTCATTAAACTCCGCTGAAAACGGCCCTTTGAGGGCAAAAATCTGGTCAATGGTCATCCCGTAAGATTCACACTGCGCCAGCACATCCTGTGTCGGCAGTACCCGTGCCAGCACGGTTTTTCCCGGCAGGCGGGCAAGATAATCTGCCAGCTGTTTACTGCCGGTGGTCAGCAGAACCCGCTGACCGAGTGTCATGGCAATCTCACAGGCGCTGTCAATCGATTCCGTTTTATAAATCAGCGGGTTATCAACTGTATCAATATCACTCGGGCGGTTATAGCGCACCAGCGGAATACCCAGTTCGCGCTGCACCTGCAAAATAGTATCGCTGAGTATTGCCGCATAAGGATGCGAGAGATCCGCCAGCAGGCGGACTCCGTGACGGCGGCAGTAATCCGCCATCGCCTGTGCATCCATGCGGCCTTCCCGGATCTCACCCTGCAATCCGGCTGCCTGCTGACGGCCTGCGGCGGTGGCGACAGAGAGCCGGTAGCGGACCCCCTGAGCATCCAGACGCTCACAAAGCAGGCGGGCATCACTCGTCCCGCCGAAAATCAGCAGTCTGCCGTCATTCACAGTTTGTATCCCCGTGGTGTGATCATCAGATCATTACTGATATACGTAGACTGGTTGCCGACAATCACCAGACTGGTCATATCCACGCGGTCAAATTCCATCTCACCGAAGGTGGTGATCCATTTCTCTTCTTTCTTACGGGCAGCGGCTTTCACCACGCCGATCGGGGTGGTGGCAGCTTTGAACGGTGCCATCAGTTCAAAGGCACGGGCCAGATGACCTTCGCGGCCCAGGCTGCGCGGGTTATAGAAACAGATAACAAAATCGGCTTCGGCGGCCGCTTTGATGCGTTTCTCAATGACTTCCCACGGCGTGAGCAGGTCGCTCAGGCTGATGTGGCAGAAGTCATGCATCAGCGGGGCACCCAGCAGAGAGGCGGCGGCGATACTGGCGGTAATGCCCGGCACCACACGGACCTGAATATCGAGCTTCTCTTTGGTGACGATTTCGAGGATAAGCCCGGCCATGCCGTAAATCCCGGCATCACCGCTGCACACCATCGCGACGTTTTTCCCTTCCTGAGCAAGCTCAATGGCCAGGTGGCAGCGTTCGACTTCTTTGCGCATGCCGGTTTTGATCACTTCTTTGTCGCCCACCAGAGGTTTCACCAGATGGGTATAGGTTTTATACCCGACGACCACTTCCGCTTCTTTCAGTGCGGTGACGGCTTCTTCGGTCATCATGGCTTCACTGCCGGGGCCAATGCCTATAACGGTTAACATACTGTTTCTGCTCCTAACGTAATGGTGATCCCCCGGGTCTTACAGGTTTGCCCTATCAGACAGCCTTTGCTCATCAGCCAGGCGACCGGCCGGGATACACTCCCGACACCCGTGGTTTTTTTAACAAATTCTGATTCCGGGAACTGTGCCGCCACAGGGGCCAGCTCCTCAGCACTGAATACGGTAAACGGCACCTGATAACGGGCAGCCAGCGCCAGCAGGGCGGGCTCCTGTGCTTTCAGGGTAATACTGCCGATAGCACGGACGGCTTCCGGCAGCAGGTTGTTCTCAGCCAGTTGTTCAGCAAACAGCTGCTGAACCTCGTCTGCATTGGTATCTCTGCGGCAGCCCATACCGGCAATAATCCGGCGCGGTATCAGCTTGTAAACCGGCACCGGCAGCATAATTTCTTCGCGGCGGTAACTGACATACACCAGCGCATCCAGTTCCGGCAGAGAACGCAAATCAGCCACCGGGATAAGCCCCGGTAACGCGTATTTGTCCTGCTCCGCCGCCATATCCGGATGCCACCAGATACCGATGCGCTCTCCGCTGACCATCATCTGGTTCAGGGTTTTGACGGTGTTGCGGAAATCGGAGAAAGTGGCATCCATATCCCGTGCCAGCAGATCAAAACTGGTGACCTGATTCACGTCCGTGGCGGTGGTGATCACCGCCTGTCCGCCGATTCTGCCCGCCAGCCAGGCGGCCAGTTCATTGGCACCGCCGAGATGGCCGGAGAGCAGGCTGATCACATGCTGTCCTTTCTCATCCATCACGATCACGGCCGGGTCACTCATTTTGTCCTGAATCACCGGTGCCAGTACCCGGACGGTAATACCGGTCGCGCCGATGACAATCAGAGCGTCATTCTCTGCAAATGCCTGCTGTAAGGTCGCGGCAAAGCCGTCACGGAACGGCTCAAAGCCCTCCGACACCAGTTTTTCGCTGGTGTAACAGGTGACAGGGAGCAACGGGCGGATCTTTTCCGCCAGTGCTTTACCGCCCGGTGTCAGGCAAAACAGCGCAATGCGCTTACCGCGAGGCTTTGCGGTACTCATGGCTGAAGCCTGCGTCATACAGTTTTGAATAGTGATACTCGTCGCCGAGGAACGGCCCGACCAGAATCAGCGCGGTTTTGCGGATTTTCGCTTCACGCACGGCAACGGTGATTTCCGCCAGTGTGCTGCGCAGCACCTGACAATCCGGCCAGGTTGCCTTATACACCACCGCCACCGGGGTGGTTTCCGGATAACCGCCTTCGGTCAGTTGTTCCACCACACCTTTGATATCCTGAACTGACAGGAAAATCGCCATTGAGGTCTGGTGAGCGGCAAAGCTGCGCAGACTCTCTTTCGGCGGCATCGGTGTGCGCCCCTCGATACGGGTAATAATCAGGCTCTGCGATACTTCCGGTACGGTGTATTCCACACCCAGTTCCGCAGCGGCACCGAGGAATGAACTGACGCCCGGGATCGCGCTGAAACCGATATTGTGTTCTGACAGCACTTCACCCTGTTCGCGGATAGAGCCGTAAAGGGAGAGATCACCGGTTTGCAGGCGCACCACCAGTTTGTGGCTTTTCACACCGTCAACCATCACGGTGATGATGTCGTCGAGGGTCATCGCGGCGCTGTCGTAGCTTTCGACGCCGTCTTTGCAATAGTCCAGCAGATCAGTATTGATAAGCGAACCGGCATAAATGACGATGTCAGCCTGTTGTAAAATACGGTAGCCTTTCAGGGTGATAAGACTGATATCCCCCGGACCGGCTCCGACAAACCAGACTTTCTGACGGTCAAACTGTTCAGCCACAACGCGCCTCCTTACGGCAGGAAATAAGATAGGTAGGATTATTCGGTTTAAAATAATAACTGTGTCCCAGCGCGGTCATATTTCCGGCCTGTAATTCACAGCAGTCCAGTTCGCTCACCACACACTGTTTCAGGTGTGCGATGGCTTGTGTCAGGTTATCCAGCAGGATAAAGGTCATCACCAGGGTGCCGTCGCTGTGCAGATGATCAAGAGACCAGTCGATAATCTCCGTGAGATTGCCGCCGGTGCCGCCGACAAACACGGCATCTGCTTTTTCAGCCAGTTCCACCGGTGCATACGCGTCAATTACGCGGATTTGCGGGCAGCGGAAGTGATGGCAGTTCTCTTTGATAAGTGCGATGGCTTCCGGTTTTTTCTCGATAGCAATAATTTCAAGCGCCGGATGGCTGAGTGCCGCTTCAATCGAAACACTGCCGGTGCCCGCACCCACATCAATCAGGCGCTGCGCACCCTGTAAATCCAGCCGTGACAGGGCGAGTGCTCTCACCGGCTCTTTGGTCATCGGGATCTGCTGCCCGCGTAAAAACAGTTCGTCTTTCATCAGGCCACGCTGCCCCGCTTATCAATTAACACCACATTCATGTTGTAATCACCGGTGACCTCTTCTGCATTGAGAATGGTGATCCGCTCATTCCGGCCGGAAAGATTTTCCCCGATGATCATCCGCCGGGTCTGGCCGCGCAGCAGGATTTCGGCGGCGATTTCTTTCGGGCCGATCTTACTGTCGGTCACCATACCGATACGCTCATGGGCGAGCAGCCAGTCAAAATCGGGGCTGCGGTTGTGGCTGCTGGTGAGATAAATATCATTCATATCCATCCCCGCGCGGGAACACAGATATTGTACCGAGCTGATACCCGGCACTATCTGCACCTGTTCCGGTGCAAAGGTTTCGCTGATGCGTTTGCCGATGCCGAAAAACATCGGGTCACCGGAGGCCAGTATGACAATGCGGCGATCAAGACGCTCTGCTATCCAGCTCATCAGGCCGCTGATATCCGCATCGATGACGCGGGTTTCTGTCGTCAGCCCGGCAAATTCATCCAGATGGCGCTGACCGCCGATTAAAATGTCTGCACCGGAAATCACATCCGCTGCCCGCCGGGTCAGATATGCTTCTGAGCCGGGGCCCACGCCTGTCACATAAATCATCGGAATCCCTCCGTTATGGCGCTCAGCGGACGGTTGGTCCCCAGCACCTGATTATCAAACGAGAACAGAATGGCATCGCAGTGCGGCGGCTCATCGGAGAAACGCAGCATCTGATTAATCCGGTCACAGATTTTTTCTGCGATCCGCGGGTAAACAGCCTGCCAGCCCTGCGCATTGATCAGTTCAATTGCGGCTTCGGTGGTGGTGCAGCCGTCCACTTCCTGTAATAACGAGAGCGGGGCGCCAATCAGCGCGAGGTTGGCAATCAGGGTTTCCATCCGCGCATCCGCAATATGGCTGTGGGTGTGGAAAATCCCTGCGGCAATTTTGACCAGCTTGCCGAAATGCCCGAGGATCACCACCTGCTCAAACTTCAGCCGCGTGGCCTCCTGCAACATATAACCGACAAAGTTACTCATGGTGACGACATAGGCGCCGTCCAGTCCGAGCTGTTCGCTGACAAACCGTTCGCCGTGGTTACCCGGCACCAGGAAAACGCGGGTCATGCCCTGCGCGCGTTTCATTTCCAGCTCAATGGACAGGGAGCGTTTCCAGCTCTCTTCTGACATCGGCGTGACAATACCGCTGGTGCCGATAACAGAAATACCGCCGAGAATACCGAGGCGGCCGTTATAGGTTTTCTTCGCCCGTTCTTCCCCTTCCGGTGCGAAGATGGTGACATCCGCACCCCGGTTCGGGCCGATAGCTTCACGTACCGCTGCTTCAATGGTCTGACGCGGGGTTTTGTTGATGGCGGCATCACCGATTGGCAGTCCGACACCGACTTTGGTCACCCGGCCGACACCTTCGCCGCCGTCAAGGGTGATCACACCGCTGTCATTGAGCGCGACCCGGGCGAAAATCAGCATGCCGTGTGTGGCATCAATATCGTCGCCGCCATCTTTGCGGATAGCGGCAGTGGCGGATTGTCCGCAAATCAGCGGATCTTCCACATTCAGGTTCAGCGTCACGCCGGACGGTGTGACAATCGAAACCTGCTGAATTACTTCCTGACGCAACACCATCAGCGCCGCCACTTTGGCGGCGGCAGTGGCACAGGAGCCGGTGGTATACCCTTTTCTCAGTGCCTTGCCCTTGTGCCAGACGACGCCGGTGCCGTTATCGTCAGGGGCTGTGGTGTTTTCCTGCGTCATGATTACGCCTCCGGCATCCGGTAGAGAATGGCGTTGATAATTGCAGCGGCCACGTTACTGCCACCTTTGCGGCCGAGTGCGGCGATACACGGCAGAGAACTCTCCGCCAGGGCATCTTTGGATTCTGCCGCACCGACAAAACCGACCGGCACACCGACAACAGCAACCGGTTTTTCAGTATGTTCCAGCACGCGGAACAGGGCTGTCGGCGCATTCCCGAAAACAAAAATTTTCTCGCCCGGTTCCTGCATGGCGATATCCACTGCTGCCATGGAGCGGGTCATCTGCTGCTCTTTGGCGGCGGCGACCACACGCGGATCGCTGATGTAGCAGCGGCACTCTGAGCCGTATTTCGCCAGACGGGTTTTGTTAATCCCGGACAGTGCCATTGTGGTATCGGTATAAATAGTGCAGCCGCGCATAATGCCGTCACGGAGGGTTTCAATCACACCATCAGAAAAGTGCAGAATATCCAGCCAGTCAAAATCGGCAGTGGTATGGATAGCGCGTTTGATAATCGCCGCATGGTCATCACTGACAAAACGGTATTCCGGACGTGTTTCGCGGATAATGTCATCGATGATCAGAAAACTGTTTTTTTCGATTTCCTGCGGCTGTTGTATGTAACTCATAATTTTCCCTTACAAAATCCACTGTGCCAGAAGATGAATGACGGCAAATAACGCCAGTGCGGCTGAAGAGGCAACCCACATCAGCCGGATGGTTTTGAGAATATCGTCTGCATTGATGTCGCGGGTGTGGTCACCGATCCACGGTTTATCAACCAACTGCCCGAAATAGGTATTCGGCCCGCCCAGGCGCACACCCAGCGCCCCGGCGACCGTCGCTTCGGACCAGCCGCTGTTCGGACTGCGGTGATTCGCGTGATCACGTAACCCGGTGCGGTAAGCGTCCCGGTAACGGTATTTCAGAACAAAGGCGGCGAAAGTGAATAAAAGCCAGCTCAGACGCGCCGGGATATAGTTGGCGACATCATCCGCACGGGCGGAAAACATGCCGATGTCGCCGTACTTTTCATTTTTATAGCCGACCATCGAATCCAGGGTATTCACGGCCTTATAGGCCATCGCCAGCGGAGCGCCGCCCAGTAATAAGAAGAACAGCGGGGCGATGACACCGTCGGTGGTATTTTCCGCCACGGTTTCGGTCACGGCGCGGGTGATTTGCGGTGGTGTCAGTTCCCGCGTATCGCGCCCGACTATCCATGATAATTTTTCACGACTCTCTGCAAGGTCATCCGCTTTCAGCGCGTCATACACCCGCATTGCCGCATCCTGAAGACAGCGGGTGGCAAGCGCGGTATACGTCATCCAGACAGTCACGAGCCAGCCGAGACTGGTTTCCAGATAAAACGCCAGCGCCAGCACACCGTAACTTACCGCCCAGGTGCCGCCGGCGATCACTATCCACAATACGGCTCCGCCCCGGCGCAGTGCCGCGCCACTCTGACAGCGGCGGCGGATCATACCTTCGGTTTTACGGATGGCATTACCAATCCAGCGGATCGGGTGCGGCCAGTGCTCCGGGTCACCGAGGCGCCAGTCGAGCAGGAATGCGATCAGCCAGCTGAGCAGTGTCATAACACGCTCCGCGCCAGAGCAAACCAGTGATCCAATAACCCCGGGCGCTGGGCAAAATGCACATGCAGATACCCGGCAAAGGTATTACCGGCCTGATAACCGCCGTGCCAGCGTTTGAGGATTTCACCGTCGCGCTCTTTGACAAATTCAAAAGCCGGCGGCAGATCAGTGACAAAATCAGAATAATGGAACTCATGGCCGCGCAGGCGTTCACCGGTACGGACCAGTGTGGTGTCTGTCAGGGCAGTGCCTTCGCAGTAACCAAAGCGTTTCAGGCGGTTACCCATGGTGCTGTGCCCGGCGATGATACCGGTCATCGGGAAGGTATTGCCGCTGCTGTCTGTCAGTGTTTCACCGAGGTACATCAGCCCGCCGCACTCCGCATAAACAGGAATACCGCGCTGATGTGCCGCCAGCAGTGCGTTCCGCATGGCGGTGTTAGATGAAAGTTTTTCAGCATAGACTTCCGGATAACCGCCGCCGATGTAAATCATATGGCAGGGATCAGGCAGGGCGCGGTCATTCAGCGGACTGAATGTGACAATTTCCGCGCCGCTCTGACGCAGTAAATCGAGATTATCGGGATAATAGAAGTTAAAGGCGGCATCATCCGCCACCGCGACGGTCAGTCCGCGTCCGGCATCCGGAGTGGCCAGCGGCAGCGGCGTGCTCTCTGCCGGTGCCTGCCAGTGTGTCAGGGAAAGCAGCTTATCCACATCAACGGTTTTTTCTATCTGATCGGCCAGACGCTGCCAGCGCTCTGTCTGTTGTGCCTGTTCCTGCGGCGGGATCAGTCCCAGATGACGGGAAGGAAGTTCAATATCGTTCATTACCGGCACGTAACCGATCACCGGCACATGGCAGTAGTGTTCAATGGCGTGTTTCAGGAGCTGAAAATGGCTGTCACTGTTAACGCGGTTAATCAGTACCCCGGCGATATTCAGTGACGGATCAAAATGCTGAAATCCCATCACCGTGGCAGCAATAGAAGTGGAAACCGCTTTGCCGTCGACCAGCATAATGACCGGGCAGTCCAGCTGTTTTGCCATCGCTGCGGTGCTGCAATAGTGCGGGTCGGTGCCGAAGCCGTCATACAGCCCCATCACGCCCTCAATCACACCGGCGTCTTTGTCCTGCATATAGTGGCGGAATTGCGGGGTCAGAACAGACTCCGGCAGCATAAAGGCATCCAGGTTGCGGGAAGGCACGCCGGTGACGGCGGTATGCCAGCTGCTGTCGAGGTAATCCGGACCGACTTTGCAGGGCTGGACCCGCAGTCCGCGTGCACTCAGTGCCCGCATGATCCCGAGGGTAATCGTGGTTTTTCCGCAACCGCTGCTGGTGCCCGCGATCACGAAAACCTGTTTTTGTGCCTTATTCATACGCTACCTTTGACACGGTGTTGTTGCCAAAAAAACGTCCTGAGACCAGGAAAGCAAAAAAGGTTAATCAGATTAACCCGGTTAACTGTCTTTTTATTTTCATGATCATAAGCAGTACGAAATATTGCAGAACGGCAACATGAAAATCTTATGATCATTTAATTAACATTGCCGATTTTTGATATAGTAATTTTTTTGCGGCTATTTATATTTGTTTTTAATAAAACATAAAATGCTGTTTTTATATATCTGCTTATTACAGATTGTGAGTTTCTTCACATAAATACTTGATTTGTGATCAAGATAAATAAAAAGCAACTATTTTATTTTTATAAACATATGCAAATATGTTAATTAAATGATCTTGTTTTTATTATTTGTTAATGATAATTTCCAATATAGCGATTGTCTTGTTACGTATAATAACCTGTTTTTATGAGGTAAATGTAAAAAATCAATCATTTCAGTCTGTTGGAAGTGATTGTTATACTTGATTTTTTTTCATGAACTCTTCCGTTGTGTGAACGTATTATTGGGATATCAGTCATATATTTTTTTCTGTAATTATTTAATAATGCAAAATATTAAACAGAATTGTTTTTATTACGTATTTATCGTGAATAGATCAAAGAATAAAGTTCGTGGGTAATTAATACTGCTGTACAACGACAAAACATCATTAATAAATAGTGCTTTTTATCGCCACCAGGTATTGTGCATAACTAATAAAATGATGTGATTTTTTCATATTGATTAATCTGATTGATAAGGCAATAAAATGAGCAAAGGTAAAGTATGGCTGGTCGGAGCCGGACCCGGAGATGCATCATTAATTACCGTAAAGGGACTTCACTGTATACGTCATGCCGAAGTGCTGGTGCATGATCGTCTTGTCAATCCTGAGTTGATCGCCTGTGCCCCGGCTGACTGCAGAATTATAAATGTCGGTAAAACGCCGAATCACCATCCGGTGCCGCAGGAAGAAATCAATGCCATCCTGGTAAAATATGCCGCAGAAGGTAAAAATGTGGTGCGCCTGAAAGGCGGCGACCCGTATGTGTTCGGGCGCGGCGGCGAAGAAGCCGAATCCCTGGCGGAGAACGGCCTAGATTTTGAGGTTATTCCCGGTATCAGTTCTTCTATCGGCGGACTGGCGTATGCGGGCATTCCGGTCACTCACCGCGATCACGCATCAAGCTTCCATGTGGTTACCGGTCATATGTGTCAGGGGAATGAGCCGCAGAACTGGAATGCACTGGCTGCCCTTAACGGCACACTGGTTATCCTGATGGGAATGACCCGTCTGGCTGAAATCAGTCAGTTGCTGATCGACGGCGGAAAATCACCGGATACGCCGGCAGCCGTGGTGATGTATGCCAGCCAGCAGCGTCAGCAGGTGGTCACGGCCACCCTCGCCACATTACCGGAAGAAGCGGCGCGCCATAAATTACATCCGCCGGCGCTGATTGTCGTCGGCAATGTGGTGAATCTGCACCAGATTCTGGCATTTGCCGCCACACAAATTGATATTACGCAGGAAGCGCCATTAGAAGCTGCGTCATAGTATTATCCTTAAAATAATAAGCATCCGGCTGTATGCAGGTGATTCTGTGTGCAGCCCTTACATTTGGAGGAGGCTATGAGCGAACACGGTGGTAATGTGGTAGAGGTGGCTGAGCTCCTCGGGATCTCACCCGCATCTATCTTCGATTTCAGTGCCAATATTAATCCGCTGGGGCCGCCCGAGAGGGTTAAAGCCATCATCCGCGACAATCTGTCTGTTATTGAACGTTACCCGGATATTGAATACCGCTATCTGCATGCCGCACTGGCCCGTGGCGCGGGATGTGAGCTCGGGCAGGTCATTGCCGGTAACGGAGAGACAGAACTGATTTACTCACTGGTGCGTCATCTCAATCCGCACTGTGCATTATTATTAACCCCCGGATTTGCCGAATACCGCAGAGCACTGGAACAGCAGGGCTGCGATATTATTGAACACGCCCTGACAGAAGAAAATGATTTTCAGCCGGATGAATCCCTGCTGGCGGATATTGAAGCCCGCCGCCCGGACTGCGTCTTTATTGCCACGCCGAATAACCCGACCGGCCTGATGCCGGATACCGCGCTGCTGCACAAACTGGTATCACTGTGCGAATCCCGCCATATTCATCTGATTGTTGATGAAGCCTTTATTGATTTTATGCCGGAAGGATCACCGCTGACAGCGCGTCTGCCGGAAACCCGCTACCTTTATCTGTTACGGTCACTGACCAAATTCTTTGCGATCCCGGGTCTGCGTCTCGGCTATCTGCTGTGCGGTGACAGCCATATCATCAGCAATCTGAAAGCCTGGCGTGAGCCGTGGACGATCAACGGCCTGGCTGCGCTGGTGGGTGAGGTGCTGCTGGATGATGAAAACTATATCCGCAAAACTCAGGACTTTATTGCCGTACAGCGGGAATATCTGTGCAATGAACTGCGGCAGTTCCCGCTGCTGAAAATCCGGCAGCCGGTGGCGAACTATATCTTTATCCGCTGCCTTAACGGTGTGGAACTTCAGTCTGCCCTGCTCAAATATAAGCTGCTGATCCGCCGCTGTCAGAATTACCCGGGGCTGGATGGCTCTTACTACCGGATCGCTGTCCGCAGTCAGGCGGAAAACCGTCATCTTATCGGCGCATTAAAACAGGTATTTCAACATGGCTGAGGCACATTGTCCGGCATCCTGCGGAGAGCTGTTGCAGGGATGGGTACTCGGGGGCGAAAAACTGGTTTCCTGTCCCATCAACTGGTACAGCTATGTTTCTGTGGAAGAGGGCGTACCGCTGGGACTGGAGCGGCCCCGTATGCGGCAGATGCTTGAGCGGGTGCTGAAACATCTGGATATCGTGCCGGAAGCCACCGGTATGCTGCGGATCGAATATGAATCCACCATCCCTGTCGGCAAAGGGCTGGCCAGCAGTACGGCGGATATTGCGGCCACCGCTCAGGCGACCGCGCGTTTTTACGGCCATGAATTATCACCGGAAACCCTTGCCGAACTGTGCGTGGCGGTTGAACCGACAGACAGCACACTGTTTTCCTCCCTGACGCTGTTTGACCACCAGACCGCTCAGACTCAGATATCACTCGGCTGGGCGCCGGATCTGAAACTGCTGCTGCTGGAAAGCCCGGATGTGGTGCTGACCGAGGATTTCCACAAACGTGACCGCCGGGCCACCCTGCTGGCACGGGAACCCCTGCTTGCTCAGGCCTGGAAACAGCTTACCGCTGCCTGTGAGCAGCATGACCCGCAGCGCCTGGGCGAGGCGGCCACTCTGAGCGCGATCGCCAGTCAGGATCTGCTGCCCAAACCCGGTTTCAGCGAACTGCACGCCCTCGCAGATAAAGGAAAAATCTACGGCCTGAATGTCGCACACAGCGGCAGCGTGGCAGGGCTTATCTATGATGACACCCTGCACGACAAAGATTTTATTTATAACTGGATACAACGGCATCAGCTGGACAGATTCTACCCTCAGGTGCATGAGGTGAGTATGACGCGGGGCGGCGTCCGCTAATACTCTCCCATCTGCGTCATTCTTCAATCCGCAGCCGTGTTGGCTGCACTCAATAAACCGGGTCACATACTGGTGTATGCTCCCCGGTTTCTTTCGTTTGCCGCCTTGCTGCAAATTGAATAATTTAGCAGATGACCTCCGCGCTGATTTTTTCAAGGATCTTGCTGCCGGGCTGAATGATTTTGAGTATTTCCATCCACAGCCAAAGTAAAAGGCAGATAAGCGGCAAAGAGACGAAAAGCATGCGCGTCATGGATGACGCGCCTGAGCGCACAGGGAGGTGTTTACAGCGACTTTTCGTTTTGCCGGTTATCAGCCACGGCCCCGGTGCTGAGTATTTCCTTCTCTTTATTAATAGCAAACGTCCGAGCTGTAAATGGCTGAGAAACGAAAAGCATGCGCGTCACGGATGACGCGCCTGAGCGCACAGGGAAGTGTTCACAGCGACTTTTCGTTTTGCCGGTTATCAGCCCCGGCTCAAGTGCTGAGTATTCCGCCTTCTTTATTAACAACAGACGTCGGGGCAGGAATTCGCATCATTCTATCCGCAGCAAAAATAAAAGGCAGATAACCAGCAGAGAGACGAAAAGCATGCGCGTCACAGATGACGCGCCTGAGCGCACAGGGAAGTGTTCACAGCGACTTTTCATTTTGCCGGTTATCAGCCACGGCCCCGGTGCTGAGTATTTCCTTCTCTTTATTAATAGCAAACGTCCGAGCTGTAAAAGGCTGAGAAACGAAAAGCATGCGCGTCACGGATGACGCGCCTGAGCGCACAGGGAAGTGTTTACAGCAACTTTTTGTTTTGCCGGTTATCAGCCCTGTCCCCGGTGCTGAGTATTTCCCTCCTTTATTTACCGCGCGGCACCACAAAGTACGCGCCGCTTTGCTGCGTCCCGGCAACGGGCAGGATATGATTCAGACAACTGATTCTGACGCTGTCTGCAAAGGAGACACTATGCTGCGTTATCCGCTGTTTTGTGATTTACAGGGAAAGACCTGCCTGGTTGTGGGGGGAGGGGAAGTCGCCGCTCATAAATGCCGCACGTTGTTACAGGCCGGGGCCCATGTCACCGTCATTGCGCCCGGTTTCCACGGTGATTTCACCGCACTGGCGGAAAATCCTCACCTGACCCTGACAGAAGCTGCCTTTGATGCGGCACTGTGGCCGCAGGCGTGCTGGCTGGTGTTTGCCGCCACCGACTCGCCGGAAATCAATCAGCAGGTGCTGGAACAGGCCAATGCCCGCCACTGCTTCTGCAACGTCATTGACGCGCCGGAAAGCGCCTCATTTATCTCTCCGGCCACCATTGATGTGCCGCCGGTTCAGATTGCGCTGACCTGCGGCGGAAATCCTGTCTATACGCAGTTCCTGAAGCATCGTGTTATGCAGGCCATACCGGCAGATGCTCCGGTTAAACTGCGGGCTGCGGCACGGCTGCGTGAACAGGTGAAAGCCACCCCGGCCTCCCGGGATGCCAAACGACTGTTCTGGCAGAAATTCTTTACCGATACCGCCCTGGAACAACTCCTGCCGCTGGAAGATGATGAACTGCTGACAGATTATCTCAATTATCTGCTGGCGCAGTTTACCGAAGAGCACGGAACCCGCTGAAAAAATAAAACTCCGGAGTCGTAATAGCGGTTCCGGGGTAATTATGTGAGCTGAATGGCTTATTTCAGTGTCATAATAACAAAAGTAAATCAGCAGAATTATCATATTAATAATAAAGCATTTACTTTTTTGTATCATTTGATTTTTTATTTATCTGTGGCATCTCGTTACATACTTAAATAAGATGCGCGTCACACTATTTCGTCATTATTTATCAAAATATATTCATATGGAATATACTATAAAATATAGTTTAAACATTAAAAATTAATTGCTATTTATATTGACTTTAATAATATAACAATGATCACAAAATCAGGATTGATTTATTTATCATTAGGTTTAAATAATTGTTAATTAAAGTTTTTGTTTGTTGTTTTTAATGGTATTTAATTGATTTTAAAGGGAATTTAAGTGTGATCTGCATCTTGTTTTATCCTTCACTTAAAACCATTCCGTTTTTGCAAGATATCCTTACTTTATATCAATTGTTTTTAAACTCCCTGAATTGCACATTATCATCAGTGGAAAGTTAAGGAATTAAATAGGGATGAATACCAGATTTGTACTTAGATACTTTCTTAATTAATACCAAGCGGATTTAACCGGTTTTGTTTTAACTTTAATTCCGAATATTCAGTTTATTTAGAGGTATATCATGCAGAAGCCTACCATTGTTATGGGTGTAATTGGTGCCGATTGCCATGCCGTCGGTAACAAAGTTTTAGATCGCGTGTTTTCTCAGCACAATTTTAATGTGATTAACCTGGGTGTCATGGTCAGCCAGGATGAATATATCGATGCTGCCATTGAAACCGGTGCGCAGGCAATCATTGTTTCTTCTATTTACGGTCACGGTGAAGTGGACTGTTTAGGTATGCGTGATCGCTGCATCGAACGTGGTCTGGGTGACATTCTTCTGTATGTCGGCGGCAACCTGGTTATCGGTAAACAGGAACCGGCTGAAATCGAGAAAAAATTCTGCGACATGGGCTTTAACCGTGTGTTCTTCCCGAACACAGATCTGGAATATGTCTGCGATGTCATGAAAAAAGACATTGAAAAAAGCCCGGCACGTAAAGAAGGAATGACCGCGTAATGATCAACGTCTCGATAGATATCGGTTCAACCTGGACAAAAGGTGCCGTGTTCGACGTGGGAAGTGATGATCATATTGAATTAAAAAATTATGCCCTGACCCCCACGACGATAGAGCATCTGGCAGACGGATTTTTCACTGTACTGAATAAAATCCTCAATGTGTCCGATGCACGTCCTTTACTGGAAGCCGGGAAAGTTAACATTAACTATTCCTCTTCCGCCAAAGGCGGGTTAGCGGTAGCGGCACTGGGTCTGGTTCCGACGATTACCCTTGAGTCAGCAAAAGTTACTGCTCACTCAGCGGGCGCAAAAGTGTCTCAGCACTTTGCGTACAAGCTCAACCGGACTGACATCCGCAAACTCGAACAGACACCCCCGGATATTTTCCTGTTCACCGGCGGGACGGATGG
This sequence comes from Morganella sp. BCCO 40_0007, assembly GCF_032989665.1. Classification (NCBI taxonomy): domain Bacteria; kingdom Pseudomonadati; phylum Pseudomonadota; class Gammaproteobacteria; order Enterobacterales; family Morganellaceae; genus Morganella; species Morganella sp. BCCO 40_0007. Next base: position 68,770 of record NZ_JAVBIN010000014.1, read on the forward strand.
CGGAGATGTCGGATACGGATTACAAAACGCGAAAATGCTGGCGGAATCCGATCTGAACTGCTCCATCATTTATGCGGGTAACCGTGATATTCAGGACGATATTGCTGAGATTCTCGGCCATAAAGAACTGACTGTCGTTGATAACATTTTACCAAGTCTGGATAGTCCGAACCCGTTTGATGCGCGTAAAGCTATCTGTGACATCTTTCTGAAGAAGATTGTGAAGGGCAAGGGACTGGACGTCATTGTTGAACAGACCGGCGAAGAGCCGCGTCCGACACCATTCTCTGTCTTTGAGTTAGTACAGCAAATCCGTGACAACGTTCCCGGCTGGGAAGAGTTTGTGCTGATGGATATGGGTGGCGCAACGACGGATATCTATTCGTCCTGCAACAACAGCTTACTGCCGGATACCATTTTACACGGAATTCCGGAGCCGAAAGTGAAGCGGACTGTGGAAGGTGACCTTGGCATGCGTGTTTCGGCGGTGATCGCCGGTGAGGCAGGCCGTGAATTAGCCGAAGCGCAGTTTGTGAATCATCCGGAGCAGCTGGATGCCTTTTACCGCTACACCCGTTACGTCAATGAGCACCCTGATTACCTGCCGCAGACAGACGAAGAACGTGTTTACGACCATCTGTTAGCCGGGATTTGTGTCGCACTGGGGACTGAACGCCATGCGGGCACAAAACAGCAGGTGACCACCTGTGCAGGTACAGTGGATTTGCAGATTGGCCGTGATTTATCACGGGTCAGAAAAATCATCGGTACCGGCGGCTGGTTGTCGCGGACCGCTGATTTTAACATCAAACAGTATATGCGGTACCGCAAATTCGATAACAAAGGCCGTCAGATTCTGCTGCCGGATGAATTTGAGTACTACCGGGATTCACAAGGGTTACTTCCTCTGTTAGCCAACGTCGCCTGCCGGTATCCGAAAGCAGCAGCTCAGACCGGCGTGCAGATTTTGACCAGATAGCAAGATTATTGGAGCCATTAAATGGAACTGAAGAATAAAAAAATTGCAATCGACGACTTTATGGCCGAGCGCAAAGACGTATTAAAGACCTGGGTGACAGGGAAAGACGTGGAAAACTTTGAAGATGGCGTCAAATATCAGGCGACTATCTCTGAAGATAAAAACTTTGCCAAAAAATTATTCGAAGCTGACCGCGATGGCATCACATTAAGCCAGCCGCGTGCAGGTGTTGCGTTAATCGAAGAGCACATCGAGCTGCTGAAAAAACTGCAGAAAGAGTGTGACCTGCTGCCGACCACTATCGATGCGTATACCCGTCTGAACCGTTATGAAGAAGCGGCTGTCGGTATCCAGAAATCTGTTGAGGCCGGTACCTCTAAACTGAACGGCCTGCCGGTGGTTAACCACGGTGTTGCAGCCTGCCGCCACATCACTGAATCTCTGGATAAACCACTGCAGATCCGTCACGGAACTCCGGATGCACGTCTGCTGTGTGAAATCTCCATGGCGAGTGGTTTCACCAGTTACGAAGGCGGTGGTATCTCTTATAACATCCCTTACGCAAAACGCGTCACCCTGGAAAAATCTATCCGTGACTGGCAGTACTGCGACCGCGTTATCGGTTTATATGAAGAAAACGGTATCCGTATCAACCGCGAACCATTCGGTCCGTTAACCGGTACGCTGATCCCGCCATTTATCTCCCACACTGTGGCTATTATCGAAGGTCTGGTGGCGCTGGAGCAGGGCGTTAAATCCATCACCGTCGGTTACGGTCAGGTCGGTAACTTAGTGCAGGATATCGCGGCAATCCGCTCCCTGCGTGAACTGTCTCATGAATACTTCCGTGCTTACGGCTACGAAGATTATGAACTGAGTACTGTATTCCACCAGTGGATGGGTGGTTTCCCTGAAGATGAATCCCGTGCGGCAGCAGTGATTTCCTGGGGTGCGGCGGTTGCCGGTATGTCCGGTGCAACCAAAGTTATCACCAAATCTCCGCATGAAGCATTCGGTATCCCGACCGCTGAAGCAAACTGCCAGGGTCTGCGTGCCTCTAACCAGATGCTGAACATGGTCCGTGACCAGAAATTCCCGCCGTGCAAAGACGTGGATCTGGAAGTGGAACTGATTAAACGCGAAGTCCGCGCAGTAATGAAGAAAGTCCTTGAACTGGGTAACGGCGATATTGCAGTCGGTACTGTCCGCGCATTCGAAGCCGGTGTTCTGGATATTCCGTTCGCACCTGCGATGTGTAACTCCGGAAAAATGCTGCCTATCCGTGACAACAACGGCGCAATCCGTGTGTTCGATGCAGGCGCGGTTCCGCTGCCGGATGATGTTCTGTCCATGCACCATGATTTCGTTGCGGAGCGTGCCCGCGAAGAGGGTCGTGAAGCTTCATTCCAGATGATTATTGATGATATTAACGCAGTATCTCACAGTAAATTAGTAGGAAGACCATAATGAAAATTAAACAGGCATTGTTCACAGCGGGTAACTCATCTTTCTATTTTGACGACCAGCAGGCTATCAAAGACGGCGCAGGTCACGACGGTTTCGTTTACACCGGTAAGCCGGTCACTCCGGGCTTTACCGCAGTGCGTCAGGCGGGTGAGTGTGTGTCAGTCCAGTTAATCCTGGAAAACGGTTCAGTGGCAATGGGTGACTGTGCCGCGGTTCAGTACTCCGGTGCAGGTGGCCGTGACCCGTTATTCCTGGCGGAAAACTTCATTCCGTTCCTGGAAAAACACATCAAACCGCTGCTGGAAGGCCGTGATGTCAGTGAGTTCCGCAACAACGCTAAGTTCTTCGATGAACTGAAAGTGGAAGGCAAACAACTGCATACCGCTATCCGTTATGGTCTGTCCCAGGCTCTGCTCGACGCCACCGCGCTGGCAAGCAACCGTCTGAAAGCAGAAGTCGTGTGTGACGAATGGCATCTGCCGGTTGTGGCTGACCCGATTCCTCTGTTTGGTCAGAGTGGTGATGACCGCTACAACGCTGTGGACAAAATGATCCTCAAACACGTTGACGTTCTGCCGCACGGCCTTATCAACAACGTGGATGAAAAACTGGGCCGTCAGGGTGAAAAACTGCGCGCTTATGTTGAGTGGCTGGCCAAGCGTATCGTTGAGTTACGCACTGAAGACACTTACAAACCGTCACTGCATATCGACGTTTACGGCACTATCGGTTTAATTTTCGACAAAGATCCGATTCGCTGCGCAGAATATATCGCAAGTCTGCAGGAGCAGGCCGGTGATCTGGAACTGTACATCGAAGGTCCGGTTGACGCAGGTAACAAACCAGACCAGATCCGCCTGATGAAAGGCATTATGGATCACCTGAAAAAACTGGGTTCCAAAGTGAAAATCGTTGCTGACGAATGGTGTAACACCTGTCAGGACATCATCGACTTCACCGATGCCGGCTGCTGCGACATGGTTCAGATCAAAACCCCTGACCTGGGTTCTGTTCACAACATCGCTGACGCGGTGCTGTACTGCCAGAAACACGGTATGGAAGCATACCAGGGCGGTACCTGTAACGAAACCGACGTCAGTGCGCGTACCTGTGTGCATATTGCGATTGCAACACGTCCGATGCGTATGCTGATCAAGCCGGGCATGGGCTTCGATGAAGGTATGAACATCGTTCATAACGAAATGAACCGCACACTGGCTGTACTGAAAGCGAAAGCATAAGGAAGCATTATGTCCAGGACATTTAAAATCCTGTCCCCTACTGCCATCCTGGGGTACGGATTTCCGGAAGAGAGTTTTATGAAGGCGATGGAAGAATCGCCGGATCTTATCGCTGTCGACGCCGGGTCTTCTGACCCAGGTCCTCACTACCTCGGTTCAGGTAAAGCCTTTACCGACCGTGCCGGGGTAAAACGCGACCTGCGCTATATGCTGAAAGCAGGTGTGAAAAACAATATTCCGGTTGTCATCGGTACTGCCGGTGGTTCAGGTGCACAGCCTCATCTGGAATGGTGCCGTGAAATCATTCTGGAACTGGCAAAGGAAGAAGGTCTGTCATTCAAGATGGCCCTGATCCCTGCGGATGTTGAGAAGAAAACGGTTCACGAAGCGCTGGATGCAGGCAAAATCACGCCGCTGGCTTTCGTGCCTGAACTGACGCATGAAGTGATCGACGAAAGTACTTATATCGTTGCTCAGATGGGTGTCGAGCCATTCCAGGAAGCACTGGCCGCCGGTGCGCAGGTTGTGTTGGCCGGTCGTGCTTATGACCCTTGCTGCTTCGCGGCTCTGCCGATTATGAAAGGGTTTGACGAAGGTCTGGCACTGCACTGCGGTAAGATTCTGGAGTGTGCGGCAATCGCAGCCACCCCGGGTTCCGGCTCCGACTGTGCGATGGGTATTATCGACGAAACCGGTTTCACCCTGAAAGCATTCAACCCGATCCGTAAATTTACGGATACCTCAGCAGCGGCTCACACCCTGTATGAGAAATCCAACCCGTATGTATTACCGGGACCGGGCGGCGTGCTGGATCTGAAAGAGTGTAAGTTTGAAGATCTGGGTAACGGACAGGTTCGTGTAACCGGTTCACGCCATGTATCAACACCGTATACCGTTAAACTGGAAGCAGCACGTCCGGTCGGTTACCGCACCATCACTATCGCCGGTACGCATGACCCTATCATGATCGCCGGTATGGATAAGATTCTGGTGGAAGTGCGTAAAAGTGTTGAGAAAAACCTCAGCATCGACCCTGATACCGTGAAAATGAATTTCCATCTGTACGGTAAAAACGGTGTGATGGGTGACGCAGAACCTGAAACTGTCACCAAGAGTTATGAGCTGGGTATTTTACTGGATGTTGTTGCTCCGACTCAGGAGCAGGCGGACAGTATCTGTTCCCTGGCACGTTCCACTATGCTGCACTACGGGTACGATGGCCGTATCGCCACCGCGGGCAACTTAGCCTTCCCGTTCTCTCCGTCGGATATCCGTGCCGGTAAAGTGTATGAGTTCTCCATCTATCATCTGATGGAATACACCCCGGATATTAAATTCCAGTTCCGTATGGAGAATGTAACACCTGAAGGAGTGGCGAAATGAAAAAGTCAATTTTAGAATTAGCCAAAGTTGTGCGTTCTAAAAACTCCGGTCCGTATGAAATTGTGATGGATATTTTATTCAAGGATAAAGAAACTTATACCGCGGTAAAAAATTCAAAACAATTTAATAAAGACTTAGTTGCCGGTCTGTATTGTGTGAAACCTGACTTTATCGATAATATTGTCTGGTTTGACCCGGCGAATGCTGTGAAAATTGTAATGCCGAGACATATTGTTTCTGGTGCTGTCGGAGATACCGATGTTTATGGTGCCCAGCAACACGCGCCTTTATTAAAAATGGAATTTGATATTTAACAATATCAGTCATTCAATATCTCATTAGTACGACAACTCGATGTGGCGTACGGGGCTTTCCTGTACTCCGCATCGATTTCAGAAACAGAAATCGTCATTTTTCTCAGTGTGTTGTATAAATTTATTTAATATTTAAAGCCACGGAAGGCTGGGTAAAAATAACTGAAATAAAATTTCAGAGGATATTAAGTAAGTTGAGAATAAATGCGACCCAACACAGAATGGAATTATTATGAAATCGAAGAGTTTAACCACTTGGATAGTCATTGGTCTTATTGTCGGTGTGATTGTCGGCTTCAGCTTTAATGAAATGGCATCAGCTGAATTTAATAAGGTCTATGCAAAAGATATCTCTATTATTACTGATATCTTCTTACGACTGATTAAAATGATTATCGCGCCATTGATTATATCAACACTGGTTGTTGGTATTGCGAAAATGGGTGATGCGAAAACGTTAGGTCGTGTTTTCTCTAAAACACTGTTCTTATTTATCTGCGCATCTTTTATCTCAATCCTGTTAGGTCTGGTTATTGTTAACCTGTTCCAGCCGGGCGCAGGTATTAACTTCGTTGCGGATACCGCCGCTGCGGTTGAAGGTATGGTGGAACCTGTTCCTTTCTCCTTCAAAACCTTTATTGCTCATGCGATTCCGACCAGTATCGTTGATGCAATGGCGCGTAACGAAATTCTGCAAATCGTTGTATTCTCAATCTTTATGGGTATCAGCCTCTCCGCTATCGGTGATAAAGGCCTGCCGATTGTGAATGTGCTGGAATCCCTCGTCAGCCTGATGCTGAAATTAACCGGCTACGTCATGCTGTTTGCTCCGCTGACTGTATTTGCCGCTATCTCCGGTATGATCGCCGAGCGTGGTCTGGGTGTACTGGTCAGTGCCGGTATCTTCATGGGTGAATTCTACTTCACACTGGCGATGCTGTGGGTGATTCTGATTGGTCTGGCTGCTCTGGTTGTCGGTCGTTGTATCTTCCGTCTGACCAAAGGTATCACTGAACCTGCACTGCTGGCATTCACCACATCAAGTTCTGAAGCGGCATTCCCGGGTACCCTGGAAAAACTGGAAGAGTTCGGTGTTTCCAACAAAATTGCCAGCTTCGTACTGCCAATCGGTTATTCCTTTAACCTTGTCGGTTCAATGGCTTACTGTTCTTTCGCAGTTATCTTTATCGCTCAGGCATGTAACATCACCCTGTCTATGGGTGAGCAGGTTACCATGCTGCTGATTCTGATGCTGACATCCAAAGGGATGGCTGGTGTACCGCGTGCATCTCTGGTGGTTATCGCGGCGACGCTGAACCAGTTCAACATTCCGGAAGCGGGTCTGATTCTGCTGATGGGTGTGGATCCGTTCCTCGACATGGGTCGCTCAGCCACTAACGTGATGAGTAACGCTATCGGTGCTGCAATGGTCGGCCGCTGGGAAGGTGAGCACTACGGTGAAGGCTGCCGCGGAAAACCAAAGTCAGTTATTGAACCTCCGGTGTCACAGGCAACATCAGCCTGACCGGGCGTTCAGAATAAACAAGACAGGCGCGGTACAGGGGATACCGGTACCGCGCAACAATAAAAAACCGTTTTATGTGTCATGTAATATGTATTAAGCGCAAAATGTCCTCAGTCATTTTGCGCTTTTTTTTGTACGGGGATTATTGCGGTACAGCGGAAACACTCACCGTACCGTCCGTCACCTTAACGGCAAAACGGGCAACGGAATACGCGGCATCTTCGGCGCACAGTCCGTCAGTCAGCCGGAAGCGCTGTTTTTTCAGCGGGCTGACAATCCACAGTTCACCGTCATGTTCCGCAATTAATCCGCGCGACAATACGCTGGCCTGCGCAAAGGGATCGATATTACTCAGGGCGAAAATACGGTCGTCCGGATAAGGACGAAACAGCGCTACCTGAGCATCACCAACCAGTGCACACACGCCGGTTCCGGGAGTGATATCACTGACCTGACAAACGGTTATCCATTGACTCATGATTATTCCTCTCCGATCAGTGTGACAGCAATCCGCTCTTCCGGTCTGGCCGGACGATGTTGTAAGCGCTCACTTACCATCTGAACATCCGGGTCCGGCAGCGGGCTGTTAACAAAGTGGCTGAAGCGTTTGCGGGCATGCGGGTTGTTCACTGTTTCCTGCCATTCGCAGATGACTTTTTCACGCAGTTGCGCCAGTTCCTGCTCCAGCTGTGCATTCAGCCCGAGTTTGTCGCTGACAATCACATCGCGCAGATAATCAATCCCGCCGTCGAGGTTTTCCAGCCAGGTGGATGTCCGGCTGAGTTTATCGGCGGTGCGGATGTAGAACATCATAAAGCGGTCGATGTAGCTTATCAGCGTCTCTTTATCGAGATCGGCCATCAGCAGATCACCGTGGCGCGGTTTCATCCCGCCGTTTCCGCAGACATACAGGTTCCAGCCTTTGTCAGTGGCGATAATCCCGATATCTTTTCCCTGTGCTTCCGAACATTCGCGGGTACAGCCCGAAATGCCGAACTTCATTTTATGCGGGGTGCGGATACCTTTATAACGGTGCTCCAGCTCAACGCCCAGCGCGGTGCTGTCACCGACCCCGAACCGGCACCATGCTGTACCGACGCAGGTTTTCGCCATCCGCAGAGCCTTGGCATAGGCGTGCCCGGTTTCAAATCCGGCGGCGATCAGTTTTTCCCAGATAGCCGGTAAATCCTGCTTTTGCGCCCCGAACATAGCAATGCGCTGTGAGCCGGTAATCTTGGTATACAGATGATATTCCTGCGCAATCTGACCGATGGTCAGCAGGCCTTCCGGGGTGATTTCACCCCCCGGCGAGCGCGGGATCACGGAATAGGTGCCGTCTTTCTGCATATTGGCGAGGAAGTTATCGTTGGTATCCTGTAATGACACCAGATCGTCCCGCAGAATATAGTCATTCCGGCAGGAGGCGAGGAGGGAACCGATAGTCGGTTTGCACACTTCACAGCCGTAGCCTTCACCGTAGCGGGCCAGTAATTCATCAAACGTACTGATTTTTTCCACACGGATCAGGTGATACAACTCCTGGCGTGAATACGCAAAATGCTCACAGAGGTGATGATTCACCTCAATACCCAGATTGGTCAGTTCTGCATTCAGTACCTGTGTGATCAGCGGAACACATCCGCCGCAGCCGGTTCCGGCTTTGGTTTCCGCTTTGATATCCGCCACCGTCTGGCAGCCGTTATGAATGGCCTGAATAATGTCCCCTTTGGTGACATCAAAACAGGAGCAGATTTGCGCGCTGTCCGGCAGGGACTCCACGCCGATTGCCGGTTTACTGCCGGCGTGGGCAGGCAGGATCAGAACATCCGGGTTTTCCGGCAATTCGATGCGGTTCAGTGCCAGTTGCAGCAGATTACCGTAATCTTCGGTATCCCCGACCAGCACCGCACCCAGCAGATATTTATTATCGTCACTGACAATCAGCCGTTTATAAATCTCATTGGCTTCATCAAGATAAATATAACTGTGGCAGCCGTTATCTGTCGCATGTGTATTGCCGATGCCGCCGACATCCACACCCAGCAGTTTCAGTTTTGCACTCATATCCGCGCCGGTAAACTGATTATCCTGCCCCAGCAGATGATCCGCCGCCACCTGCGCCATTTTGTAGCCCGGCGCCACCAGTCCGTAAGTCCTGCCGTGCCATGACGCACATTCCCCGATAGCATACACATCCGGGTCGGATGTCTGACACTGATCGTTGATCACCAGGCCGCCGCGCTCCGCCACAGCCAGTCCGCACTGGCGGGCAAGGCGGTCACGCGGGCGTATCCCGGTGGAGAAGACGACAAAATCGGTTTCCAGCGATGAACCGTCGGCAAAATGCAGCACTTTGCGGCTCTCCCCGTTATCGGATGCGGTGATTTCCGTGGTGTTTTTGCCGGTATGTACTCTCACACCCATCCGCTCAATTTTTTGCTTCAGCTGTTCACCGCCGAGCGCATCGAGCTGTTCTGCCATTAAGACCGGCGAAAACTCAATAACATGGGTTTCAATACCCAGGTTTTTCAGGGCACCGGCGGCTTCCAGCCCCAGCAGGCCGCCGCCGATCACCACACCTTTACGGCTGCGGCGGGCACAGGCTTCAATCGCATTGAGATCTTCAATTGTCCGGTACACAAAACAGTCGCGGGTATCACTGCCTTTGATCGGCGGAATCCACGGATAAGAGCCGGTCGCAATCACCAGCTTGTCATAATGTACGGTACGGCCGGTGTTGGTGTGCAGCACCTTTTCCTGCCGGTTAACGGTGATCACCCGCTCATTGGTCAAAACGGTAATATTGTGTTTTTCATGAAAACCGGGTTTGACCAGCGATAATTCTTCTGCCGTATGATGAGAAAAATAGGAGGAAAGATGCACGCGGTCATAAGCGACACGCGGCTCTTCGCAGAATACGGTGATATCGAACTGTCCGGCGCCCGCTTTATCGGTAAGCTCCTCGGTAAAGCGATGGCCGACCATGCCGTTACCGATGATTGCTAACTTGACGTTGCTCATTTCAGCCTCAGATTTTGTGTGGATTAAGGCTAAAAATACGGCGATCCGGGTTTTTCTCATTGATGTATATCAAATGCAGCTTAATCAATTCAGCTTGTATAAAACAAAGGTTTGATTATTTTTTGTCAATACCTCTCAGGTGGTAGATAAAAGGGCGGAATATGCCGCAGACCGGCTGCGGCATATCAGAGACAGTGGAAAAATTACTGAACGGCAGCAGCGGTCAGTGCTTTACGTTTTTTGATACTGATAATTAAAATACCGGAAGCGAAAGCCCCGCAGAACGCAAACAACGCCATCAGACCAAAGACAATTTTATAACCGGTCATGCCCGGATAACTATCCAGAATATGGCCATACAGACTGAAACAGAACATCGCAGGGGCGTAGCCGATAAAACTGCCGAGAGCCATCGCGGCACCGGTATTGGATTCTTTGATATTGGCTTCACCGATAGGCGCAAAGAAAATAGCGCGCTGGGTAAAGACGATTGTACCGAAACCTAATGTGCAGACCATGCCCAGATAAACCGGCATGCTTTCATGCGGCAGGAAAATAAAGGTTACCAGCACAATGACGCTGAGGATAAAGGTGTAAAACAGGTATCTGGTCGGTGACTGTAAAATCTTATCTGCAATAAGCCCGCCGATAGGTCCGCCGACCATTTTAAGGCAATATTGGTTAATAACACCGTAGATCCCCACCAATGCAATCGGCAGCGCATAAATATTACTGAGGAACGGAATAAAAAAGGTTAATCCGCAGTAAACCGCATAAACAAAGAATATACTCAGCGCGATCAGCCAGACGGTACGGTCTTTTAATACACTGCCGACACCGGCTTTTTCGGTAGTCTCTTTTTTATCTGTCTTTTCGGTCACAACAGATTTGTCATCTTTCAGGAACAGCAGAATAATGCCGCCGATAATAATGGCCATTCCGGAATAAAATAAGATCCCCATTTTAAACCCGAGATAACCACTGCCGAACCAGGCAAATACCGCGAGTGCGGAGAAAGCGACGACAGTATCGACCACACCACGGCCGGTTTCAAAGAAACCGAAAATACGGCCCTGCTGTGAGCTGTTACCGAGCAGGCTGACAGACTTTAATAATACCGGCCAGTTGAGCATGTCGCAGGTGACACCGAATAACGCCCAGACAAATAAAATACCCCAGTAGCCCGGCATTGTTGATAAATAAACACCCAGTAACCCGGTGGCAATTAATGAAAATGACATTGTCAGGCGGCGCGGCAATTTATCAGAAAAATAAATAGACAGAAAGAAGCCGATAGTGGTGACAATTGAGTTTACCGACATCGCATTACCAATCTGACCATTTGTCAGATGAAAGTATTCCTGCATAGGAACATAAAAGGCGTCTTTCAGTGACGGTAATTTATAGATAGTACCGCCGCATAAAACCAATAAGCTGAAAATAGCCCATCTTTTTTTGTCAAGCATAGTGCCTCCCGCCTGAGAATGAAATATTCTCAGTCAGTATGAAATGTTATTTTAAAATGCTGTGTTTATGTCAGATGCGTTTATTTACTGATGATCATGACTGCCTCTGTTTTTAATTCATTAATTATTTTCCGGACATAATGGATTTGATTAACAGCATCCTTTTTTTCACCGGCAAGACGTTCTGCTATTTCAGTTTCCGGTAACGGTGTTTCACTCATCTGACGCCACGGAATCCACGGGTCATTGCTCTCATTTTTAAAACGGAACGCCGGTGCGTAATAATCCACCTCCTCTTCCAAACCGTAAGAAATAACCTGTGGTTTATCCTCACCCAGACAAATCAGGGCGCGGAGCATGTCTTTAAACGGCAGATTGCCTTCTCCGGAACGGCAGGCTTTATGGCCGAAACCGTCACCTTCTTCCAGAATAACCGCATCTTTAATGTGCACCTGGGTAATGTATTCCTGCATATCTGCCAGGGCGTCCATCGGTAATTCACAGGCATTAATCATGTTGCCGAAATCGAATAACAGTGTCAGTTCAGGAAAATCAGCGTCTTTGATCAGACTGACCAGTTCATGGCCTTTTAAATCTTCATGTTGTTCCAGAACAAATGTCAGACCGCTGTGCTGATAATGTTCTTTTAAATACCGGATATCGGCGGCAATCAGGCGCAATACATCAGACAGCGCCCCTTCATAACGCGGATAAAACCGGACAGAGCTTGCACCGGTTTTTAATGCGATTCTGATGGCTTCATCGAGGGTTTTATTATCAGACGCACTGGTTTCAATATTAATATCGAGATGATAACGTTTTGCTTTCTCTGCAAATACCGCAAGCTGATCATCGGTCATAGCGGAAAGTGATTGGGTTTCACCATCCAGCACATGTATTTTGACGCCCGGCAAATGCTGTTCGTTTGCGATATCAAGTAAATCACCCGGTAATATTTTTTCAAAACGCATATTCAGATGATAAGCGTAAGCATGCAGATATAACGGTAACGTATCTGCACGTTCAATTATCCGGCGGGCGTCATCAGTATTCATGATTCAGATTCCTGTGTCTAAAGCTCAACAAAAAAATAAACAGATTCAAACCGCCAGTATTCAATGTCGATCTGAACAATGTTATGTGCTTCATCGCAACGGTATTTTTCCACCCGGATACCCGGGGAGTTTGCGGTACAGCCGATAGCCTTACTGGCTGCTTCCGGCATGCGTACCGGCTTAAAGGCCAGCCGGGCTGTCGTTGTGATGATGTTATATTCGTTTTCCCAGATGGCCGCAAAAGAGTGGTTATCCAGTTTCTCCGCAAAATCCGGGGCAACGGACGGATTGATGTACGTCTGGTGCCAGAAGACTTTGTGTCCGTCCAGAGCGCCCCATCCGCTGATACAGCAAACCGGTTCTCCGGTGGTCAGCCCCAGTGCCGCGGCAATATCTGCCGGTGCGCCGGTGAGCAGTTGTTTGTCAGTGTATTCCCACGACGGCAGACGGCCCTGCGCTTTGGCTGCCTGGTTGAAACTCGCCGGAGATTTCGGGTTGTAATTAAATTTCGGCAGTGCCGCGAACCAGCCACTGCGGTTTTTACGGAAAATTTTTCCGTCACCTTCCAGACTGAGCAGCGCCTGACGCAGTGACATCCGGTTGACACCAAGTTGCTCTGTCAGCGGGCGTTCGGCAGGCAGTTTATCGCCGGGGGCGATAGCACCGTTGCTCAGCAGGGTATCGAGTTGTTCTCTGGCAAGATCAGCAGCAGTTTGTGTGTTTTTCATTCGTTGCTCTATTTTTGGTTTAAACCAGATTGGTTTCTAAGTTACGTGAGTGTCATCTTTCGTTCAAGTGAGCTGCGCGGGGATAATGTCAATTTGAGAGTTACCTCACACAATGAAATACAGAAATAAAAAAGCAGAGCCGGTTTTAACAAGTGAATATTTTTACCGTTCCGTTTCTTATTTTCCGGAAAATGACGTAATGAGAATACCTTATTTTTCGTGAATTTATCTTTTTTGTCACAATAGCGCCATGGTCAGACCGTACTATTTCATGTCTGTGTTTTCCCGGTGTTAAAAATTAACAATTCTGCCAATTAGTGATCTGATTCAACATTTAATCGTGGTTGCCGATTTTTGTTATCCCCTTTTTCAGAGTGTGACTAGGATTGAATCAATTCTTATGAGGAGAGTGACGAGGTAAGTACGATGGAAAAGGAACGTATCATCCAGGAATTTGTTCCCGGCAAACAGGTCACGCTGGCGCATCTGATTGCGCATCCGGGCAGTGATCTGGCGAAAAAAATCGGGGTTCCCGGTGCCGAAGCCATCGGCATTATGACGCTGACACCCGGCGAAACCGCAATGATTGCGGGCGATCTTGCCACAAAAGCCGCCGGTGTGGACATCGGCTTTCTTGACCGTTTCACCGGTGCGCTCGTGATTTACGGCTCTGTCGGCGCAGTGGAAGAAGCATTGATCCAGACTGTTCGCGGGTTAAGCCAGCTCCTCAATTATGCCATTTGTGATATCACCCGCAGTTAACCGGGTGCAGTTAAGGATGCCGTCTGAATGAAACGAATTGTGTTTGTGGGTGATGTGGGTGCAGGAAAAACGACATTATTCAATGCGTTGCAGGGGGATTTTGACCTTGCGCGGAAAACACAGGCGATTGAATTCAATGATGAGGGCAGTGTTGATACACCGGGTGAATATTTCAGCCATCCCCGTCTCTACCACGCGCTGATTAATACGCTGGCAGATTGTGATGTGCTGGTTTATGTCCACGCGGCAAATAACCCGGAGTGCCGGATCCCTGCCGGATTACTTGATATTTATCCCCGTATGCGCCGCTTTGCGGTTATCAGCAAAGCAGATGCACCGGATGCGGATGTACCGGCAATACGCGAGCTGCTCTCCACCCGGGGATTTGAGGAACCGATGCTTGCCATCAACAGCCTTAATCCTGATGACGTCCTGAAAGTGAAACAGTTTTTGGCCACTGCCGACAGCCAATAAGAGGAATATCCGATGAAGAAATTAATAACGGCCAATGACATCCGGGAAGCACACGCAGCGGGCAAAACCCGTCTGGATGTGGTGCTGAAAGAGAGCATTGTCACGCCGGAAGCCCATGTTGTGGCTGAACAATTGGGCTTTGTGATTGGTGAGGTTGATACTGCGCAGAACAGCGCACCGGCTGCCGCACCGGTGGCAGCAACCGCCGGAACAGAACCCAATATTTCATCCGCAGAGCGTCAGAAAATCCGCGAATGCATTATCGCGCAGCTGCCTGACGGCAATGTTACCGAAACCCTGATAGCACAGCTGGTCGATAAAGTGGTGCAGGAGCGTATCGCGCAGATCAAGGCGAAAGTGGCAGCATTCAAACCGGCGGAAGAGAACACCGATACTCCGAATACCCAGAGCTACCGCAGTGTCACCGGCAAAGGCGGCATTAAAGTGGTCGACAGCAGTTCGGTTAAATTCGGTAATTTCGATGGTGCGGGTCCGCACCGTGTCGGGATTGCGGATCTGATCACCGCGCAGGACAACAGCAGCATGGCTGCCGGGTTTATGCAGTGGGAAAACGCATTCTTTCCGTGGACACTGAATTACGACGAAGTGGATCTGGTTCTGGAAGGCGAGCTGCATGTGCGCCATCAGGGCGAAACCATGATCGCGAAAGCCGGTGATGTGATGTTTATCCCGAAGGGCTCCGCGATTGAGTTCGGCACACCATCCACTGTCCGCTTCCTGTATGTGGCCTGGCCGGCTAACTGGCAGGATTGCTGAGGGGTATCGCCATGACCTTTATCACTGAAGACTGGCTGCGGGATAACTTTACGCTGAGCGACGGCAGTGAAATTCATCTGCCTGCTGACAGCCGGATGACACCATCCGCCCGTGAGCTGATCGAAAGCCGCCGTTTACAGGTGAAATTTCAGGATAAACAAGGTCGTCTGTTTGTGGAAACCCCGGATGAATCCGGTAAAACCGAAACGGCTGTCCCTGACCTGAAAGCGGTACACGGGTTAACCAGTAAGGATAAAGCGGATGTCGCGGCCTGCGAATTATGCCATCAGCCGGTGGCGAAAAAGCCGGACACGCTGACACACCTTAACGGTCACACCATGGTGGCAAAAAATGATCCGCGTCTGGCGTTCCGCGCCGCGCTGGATGCCACTATCGCTGAAGCCGTCTGGTTACAGACTGAATTTGCACAGACGCCGCTGAAAGGCTGGCTGGCGGATATCCGCTCTGTGCTCGGCAATATTATGCGTGCCGATGCGCTCAATGAGCCGCTCGCCGAGCAGAGTATTGCTGACCTGAACGCGGATGAGCTGCACAAGCTGTCTCATAACCCGCTGAAATACCTGGGCCATGACCATATCGTTCCGGATGTGAGTCACGGCCGTGATGCGGCGGCGCTGAATCTGCTGCGGACCAAAGTCCGTGAAACGGAAATCAGTGCGGCGCGTATTTATATCGATTGTTATTTTCAGGTCATCCGCCCTGACATTATGCAGGCGCTTAACCGCCTCTCCAGCGCGGTATATGTCCTGATGGTGATGGTAGTCCGCGAAGGCGGCATGATGACCACACCGGCACTGAAACAAGCTCTGATGAAAGGGGGAACACATGCTCATTGAACGATGCCGTCAGCAGGCACAACTTAACCCGCCGCGGGTGGTTCTGCCGGATGCGCTGGATGAGCGCGTGATCCACGCCGCCCGTTATCTGAAACAAAATGGCCTGGCGGAGCCCGTTCTGCTGGCGAACCCGTTTGCGCTGCGTGATTTCTCGCTGCGTACCGGTGTCATTATGGACGGCCTGACCACCATTGATCCGGACAGTGCGGATGAGTGGCGGGCAGAGTTTGCGGATGCCATCACTGCACGTCTCGGCGAAAAAGCCCCGGAAGATGCGGATGAGGCGATGCGTCAGCCGCTGTGGTTTGGTGCCGCGATGGTTGCCGCCGGAAAAGCGGATTTATGTGTGGCGGGGAATATCTCGTCAACCGCCGCTGTTCTGCGTGCCGGGCTGAAAGTCATCGGCCTGAAGCCGGGCGTGAAAACATTATCATCAATTTTCATCATGTTGCCGCCGGGAACGGAAGGCAATGTGCTGGGTTTCGCTGATTGCAGTGTCGTACCTCAACCCACTTCTGCACAGCTGGCGGATATTGCGCTGAGCAGTGCGGAAACCTTCACGGCAATCACCGGTGAAACCGCGCGTGTGGCGATGTTGTCTTTTTCAACAGCAGGCAGCGCGAAACATCCTAATGTGGCGATGGTGCAGCAGGCAGTGGAAATCATTCATGCGCGTGCCCCGCAGTTACAGGCGGATGGTGAACTGCAGTTCGACGCGGCATTTGTGCCGGGCGTCGCTGCGCAAAAAGCCCCCAACAGTGAGTTAAAGGGGCGGGCAAATGTCATGGTCTTTCCGTCGCTGGAAGCCGGCAATATCGGTTACAAGATTGCCCAGCGTCTCGGCGGTTACCGGGCACTCGGCCCGCTGATTCAGGGATTAAATGCACCGGTGCATGATTTGTCACGTGGCTGTAATGCCCGCGACATTATTGAACTGGTGCTGGTAGCACAAACACAGTTAGCTCAGGCCGGACAACCTGTCCGCCGCACTGAAGCAGAAAGCGTTATTTAAACCGGTCCCTGATGGGATCTCAATGAGAGGAAAATATCATGGAAGCATTAGGACTGATCGAAACTAAGGGTCTGGTTGCATTAATCGAAGCATCCGATGCGATGGTCAAAGCAGCACGCGTTAAATTAGTCGGTGTTAAACAAATCGGCGGTGGTCTGGTAACAGCCATGGTGCGCGGCGATGTTGCAGCATGTAAAGCAGCAACTGACGCAGGTGCGGCAGCGGCTCAGCGTATCGGTGAACTGGTCTCTGTACACGTTATTCCTCGTCCGCATGGCGATCTGGAAGAAGTGTTTCCTATCAAAATGTCCGGCGATAAATCAATCGATTAATCGTTGTTAGCGTGGCGTGCTTCTGACGCCACGCGATTTTAATCTCCCCGGTTTTTTTGCTGTCACACAGACGGCAGGGGATTTTTTTACCTGAAATCCGTAGCCGGCTGTATTCAGGCTGCTGAAATATAAAGAGAGGTGAACATGAAACTGGCTGTCGTTATCGGACAAATCGTGTGCACCGTGCGTCATCCCGGACTGGAATCCGACAAGTTATTGCTGGTGGAAATGATTGACCGCCAGGGGCGTCCAAACGGTGAGGTGGCCGTCGCAACCGACAGTATCGGTGCGGGTAATGGTGAATGGGTGCTGATCGTCAGCGGAAGTTCGGCGCGGCGTGCTCAGAGCAAAGAAGCGTCACCGGTCGATCTCAGCATCATCGGCATTGTGGATGAGGCCGTTATGGAAAGTCAGGTGATTTTTCATAAATAAATCGCCGCAACGAGTCACAGAAAGAGGCGTGGGTGAATATGGATCAGAAAGAAATTGAGAATGTGGTAAAAGCGGTTCTGGCCAGCATGAGTGCAGGCACACAACCGGCGGCTGCATCAGCGGCACCACAGCAGGCGGCAGCCTCACAGAATAACGGCTTCGGGGTATTCGAATCCCTGGACGATGCCGTCCTTGCCGCCAAAGAAGCACAGAAATCATTAAAAACGGTTGAAATGCGTAATCTCTGCATCGGCGCAATCCGCCGTGCGGCAACCGAGCATGCCCGCGAGCTGGCGGTTCTGGCTGTTGAAGAAACCGGCATGGGCCGTGTGGAAGATAAACTCGCGAAGAACTTAGCACAGGCAAACGGCACCCCGGGTGTTGAGTGTCTGCGTCCTGAAGTGTTAACCGGCGACCACGGTTTAACCTTAATCGAAAATGCGGCATGGGGTGTTATTGCCTCTGTCACACCATCCACTAACCCGGCGGCGACGGCAATCAACAATGCCATCAGTATGATCGCAGGGGGTAACAGTGTGATTTTCGCGCCGCATCCGGCAGCGAAAAAAGTCTCACAGCGCACTATCACCGTTCTGAACGAAGCCATTGTTGCCGCAGGCGGCCCGAACAACCTGCTGGTGACTGTTGCCAAACCGGATATCGAAACCGCACAGCGTTTATTCAAATATCCGGGGATCGGTCTGCTGGTCGTGACCGGGGGGGATGCGGTGGTGGAATCTGCCCGCAAACACACCAACAAACGTCTGATCGCGGCCGGTGCCGGTAACCCGCCGGTCGTGGTGGATGAAACTGCCGATATCGAACGTGCGGCGAAAGCCATTGTTCACGGTGCATCATTCGATAACAACATTATTTGTGCGGATGAAAAAGTGCTGATCGCGGTTGACTGCATCGCAGACAAACTGATCACCGAAATGCAGCGTAATCACGCGGTATTACTGACCCGTGAACAGAGCGAGAAGCTGATCCCGGTACTGCTGAAGAATGTCGATGAAACCGGCCACGGCACTGTCAGCCGCGACTGGGTCGGCCGTGACGCAGCGAAAATTGCCGCGGCTATCGGTATGACTGTCCCGGCAGATACCCGTCTTCTGATCGCAGAAACTGACTGCAAACATCCGTTTGCTGTCACGGAGCTGATGATGCCGGTTCTGCCGATCATCCGCGTGAAAGATGTGGATCAGGCGATTGACCTGGCGGTGAAACTGGAGGGCGGCTGCCATCATACCGCAGCAATGCACTCCAACAACATCAGCAACCTGAACCGCATGGCGAATGCCATCGACACCAGTATTTTCGTGAAAAACGGACCGTGTATTGCCGGTCTGGGACTGGGCGGTGAAGGCTGGACAACTATGACTATCACCACACCAACCGGTGAAGGTGTGACCTGTGCGCGGACCTTTGTCCGTCTGCGCCGCTGCACCATGGTGGATTCATTCCGCATCGTGTAAGCCGCTGCGGTGGAGCCTGCGGGCTTCACCGCCTTTTTCCCGGTTAGTGTGAGTCGCTCACGTTAACCCTGACGTTAGTTTTAAACCGGAGGAACCGATGGTTCAACGCAATCAGGAATGGCTGGCATCGCGCTTACAGCAGGCAGCGGAAATCTGTAATCAGCCGCAGGCGGGTGATCACAAAGATGCGCCGTTATGGCTGGGTATCGATCTCGGCACCTGTGATGTGGTGTCCATGGTGGTCAATGCGGATGGTCAGCCGGTCGCGGTGTGCCTGGACTGGGCAGATGTGGTACGCGACGGTGTGGTCTGGGATTTCTTCGGTGCAGTAAAAATTGTGAATAAACATCTGGATACGCTGGAAAAACAGTTCGGCTTCCGGTTTGAGGTGGCGACAACGTCGTTCCCGCCGGGTACCGATCCGCGTATCTCAGTGAATGTGCTGGAATCCGCCGGTCTGGTGGTCGCCAAAGTGCTGGATGAGCCGTCTGCGGTTGCTGACATGATGGGGCTGGATAAGGCTGCCGTTGTGGATATCGGCGGCGGTACCACCGGGATTGCGATTGTGCAGAAAGGTGAAGTGACCCGTTCCGGTGATGAAGCCACCGGTGGTCATCATATTTCCCTGACCCTGGCGGGCAATCAGCGCATTGAGCTGGAAGATGCCGAGCAGATGAAGCGCGAGCGCGGTGAAAGCATCTGGCCGGTTATTCGTCCGGTCTACGAAAAAATGACGGATATCGTCGACGATCATATCCGCGGTGAGGATGTGACTGAATTGTGGCTGGCGGGCGGCTCCTGTATGCAGCCCGGTGTGCAGTCTCTGTTTCAGGCGCGTTTCCCGCATCTTACCGTGGTACTGCCACAGCATTCTATTTTTATGACACCGCTGGCGATTGCCGTCTGTGGTGTATCTCAGGGAGAAAACCGTCATGCCGGATAATCGTTTACCCGCGGCTGAGGTTCAGTCCGCTATCTATCAGGCGCTTGATTTGGTGAATGCCCGTCAGGTGCGTGAATTTTCTGTCCCGCCGTCCACACTTATCGGTCCGGGTGCCGTCGGCCGCAGCGGGGATGTTCTCGCAGAGCGCGGAATTAAGCACGTTTTTATTATGGTGGACGGCATGTTGTTACAGGCCGGTCTGACCGATGTGCTGGAGCGCAATCTGAGCCGCAGCGGCATTGCTTATGAAATCTGGCCGTGCCCGCCGGGCGAGCCGATGGATAAAGATGTGTTCCGTACTGTTGAGCATCTGCTGAGTGTGCAGTGTGACGGTATTATCGCTCTCGGCGGCGGTTCTGTACTGGATGCGGCGAAAGCCGTGGCGGTGCTGGCAGCCAATCCGGATCTGCCGCTGGCAGATATGATGCCGGGTGCGGCGCTGAATCCGCGTCTGCCGTTTATCGCGATCCCGACCACCGCCGGTACCGGCTCGGAAGCAACCAACGTTTCCGTGATTATCACGGCGGAAAACCATATCAAACTGGTACTGGCACACAGCCAGTTACTGCCTGATCTCGCCATTATTGATGCCTGTCTGACACTCGGCGTGCCGCCGCATGTGACTGCAATGACCGGTATCGATGCCTTAACACATGCTATCGAAGCGTATGTGGCGAGCAACGTCACGCCGCTGACACAGGCGCTGGCACTGCGGGCGATCACCATGATCAGCCACGCACTGCCGATCGCTGTCGGTCAGGGGCATGACATCAAAGCCCGTGAGGACATGATGCTGGCTTCCTATATGGCCGGGATGGCGTTCTCCAATGCCGGTCTGGGGCTGTGCCATGCCATGGCGCATCAGATTGGTGCGGCATACAACATTCCGCACGGCAAGGCGAATGCCGTCATGCTGCCGCAGGTAATGCGTTTTAACCGCCTGGTCTGTAAACAGGCGTACAGCGAAATTGGTCATGCGCTGACTCAGCGTCCGATGACCGACACGGAGGCCATCGGAGCCGTGGAACAACTGATCAGTGACGTGGAACTTGCGCAGACGCTGCCATCCCTGGGCGGAAAGCGTGAGGATTTCGATGGTTTTGCCAAAGCGGCATTGCAGGATATCTGCATCAAAACCAATCCGCGCGCGGTCACAGCGGCTCAGATAACGGCGATTTACGAGTCAGCCTGAGTCAATCAATAAGAACAGCCTGCGCGACAGGCACGGAAGGAGAAGGGTATGGGCATTAATGAAATCATCATGTACATCATGATGAGTTTTATGCTGATAGCAGCCGTGGATCGTATCTTCAGCCAGTTCGGTGGCTCAGAGACAATTCTCGGTAAAATCGGCCTGGGTAAAGTCGGGAAAGGCATTGCCGGTTCCGGTGAACAGTTCGAAGAAGGCTTTATGGCAATGGGTGCGCTGGGTCTGGCAATGGTCGGTATGACTGCGCTGGCACCGGTTATCGCGATGCTGCTCGGGCCGGTGATTATTCCTGTCTATGAAATGCTGGGTGCGAACCCGTCTGTGTTTGCGGGCAGTATTCTGGCTATCGATATGGGCGGCTTCTTCCTCGCGAAAGAGCTGGCAGGCGGTGATGTGGCAGCATGGTTATATTCCGGTGTGCTGCTGGCGTCCATGATGGGTGCAACCATGGTGTTCTCCATCCCTGTTGCGCTGGGCATTATCGAGAAGAAAGATCGCCGCTTCCTGGCACTCGGTGTGCTGGCGGGTATCGTAACCATTCCGGTCGGCTGTATCGCCGGTGGTCTGGTGGCGAAATTCTCCGGTGTGGAAATTGACGGTCAGGTGGTGGACTTCAGTATGACCATGCTGCTGGTCAATATGATCCCGGTGATCATCGTGGCGGCGCTGGTGTGCCTCGGCCTGAAATTTATTCCTGAGAAAATGATCAACGGTTTCCAGATCTTCGCAAAAATCCTCGTTGGTATCATCACTATCGGTCTGGCGGCAGCAGTGGCGAAGTTCACTGTGGGCTGGAACCTGATCCCGGGCCTTGATCCGATTTTTATGACAGAAGGTGATGTGCCGGGCCAGGTGATGCGTGCCATCGAAGTTATCGGTTCTATTTCTGCGGTGCTGTTAGGGGCTTACCCGATGGTGCTGCTGCTGACCCGCTGGTTTGAAAAATCCTTTATGAAGATCGGCAGCCTGCTGAAAATCAACAACATGGCGGCGGGCGGTATGATTGCGACTCTCGCGAACAACATCCCGATGTTCGGCATGATGAAGAAAATGGATACCCGCGGCAAAATCATCAACTGTGCATTCTCCGTATCCGCAGCCTTTGCGCTGGGTGACCACCTGGGCTTC
Source organism: Morganella sp. BCCO 40_0007 (assembly GCF_032989665.1). Taxonomy (NCBI): domain Bacteria; kingdom Pseudomonadati; phylum Pseudomonadota; class Gammaproteobacteria; order Enterobacterales; family Morganellaceae; genus Morganella; species Morganella sp. BCCO 40_0007. Next base: position 91,351 of record NZ_JAVBIN010000014.1, read on the forward strand.
GTGGCCGCCAACATGGCTCCGATGATCTTCCCGATGATTGCAGGGAAAATTATCGGTGGTATCACTGCGATTTTCGTTGCCATCATGATGATGCCGAAAAATATTGAGCAGGAAGATGCGGCTGCAGCGGCTGAAGAAGCGGCTGAAAGTGTCGCGGAGGAGAAATAAGCATGAAAACCCTCGAACTCTTAAGTGTCGGTATTGACGTGGGCACCACCACCACACAGGTGATTTTCTCCCGTCTCGTTCTGGTAAACCGCGCGGCGGTGTCACAGGTGCCGCGTTATGAGTTTGTGGATCGCAACATTATCTGGCAGAGCCCGGTTCTGTTCACGCCGGTGGATAAAGACGGCCACCTGCGTGAGGAAGAACTGCTGGCGCTGGTGCTGGATCAGTACGCTGCCGCCGGGATGGACCCGGCGGCGATTGACTCCGGTGCCATCATCATTACCGGTGAAACCGCCAAAACCCGCAATGCACGTCCGGCAGTGGTCGCGTTATCCCAGAAACTCGGGGATTTCGTGGTCGCCACCGCCGGGCCGCATCTGGAATCGGTGATTGCCGGTTTCGGTTCCGGAGCCCAGACACTCTCTGAGCAGAAGATGGCGCGGGTACTGAACATTGATATCGGCGGCGGCACAGCAAACTACGTGCTGTTCGAAGCCGGTCATGTGGTCAGTTCCGCCTGTCTGAACGTCGGCGGCCGTCTGTTTGAAACGGACAGCAGCGGACGCGTCACTTATGTGCACGCGCCGGGCCGCCTGATCGCCCGTGACTGCTTTGGTGAGCAGACCGACCCGATGTCCCTGACGCCGGTACAGCTGAATACCATTGCCGATCGCATGAGTGAGCTGCTGTATGAAGTGATCAGCGGCAATCTCTCCCCGCTGGGACGTGAGCTGCTGATGACGGATGGCCTGCCTGCGGAAAGCAGTTATTACGCGGTCACACTCTCCGGCGGTGTCGGTGAGTGTTACAGCAATCCGGAAAGCGGCAACGATTTCCGTTTCGGCGATATCGGACCGCTGCTGGCACAGGCGATTCACCGTAATGCGGATTTCAGTGCGTTACCGATGCAGACCCCGGCACAGACTGTCCGTGCCACGGTGATCGGCGCCGGTGCGCATACGTTATCCCTGTCCGGCAGCACCATCTGGCTGGACAGCATCACACTGCCTGTCCGCAATATTCCGGTGGTACATCCGGCACTGGGCCGCGCGGATGATGAAGATCTGGTGAATACCTGGAGCCGCGCCCTGACGCAGATGGATCTTAATCCGCAGCAGGATCTGTACGCGCTGGCCTTGCCGGAATCACTGCCGACCAATTATGCCTCGGTACAGTATTGTATCGGCGCCCTGGAACGCTTTACCAAAACATACCCGAATACCATGCCGCTGCTGGTGATTGCGGGACAGGATTTCGGTAAGGCACTGGGCATGCTGCTGCGTCCGCTGATGAACGGCCGCGAACTGGCTGTTATCGACGAAGTTATCACGCACACAGGCGATTATATCGACATCGGCTCGCCGTTATTCAGCGGCTCTGTCGTCCCTGTTACTGTTAAATCACTCGCATTTCCTTCCTGAGGGAACGTAATATGAAATTAAAAACCACGCTGTTTGGTCAGACCTACCAGTTCCGGGACGTAAAAGACGTTCTCGCGAAAGCTAACGAACTCCGTTCCGGGGACATCCTGGCGGGTGTCGCGGCAAGTAACGCCCAGGAACGTGTGGCAGCAAAACAAGTGCTGTCCGAACTGACAATTGCGGATGTCCGCAACAACCCTGTCGTTCCGTATGAAGAAGACTGCGTAACCCGTCTGATCCAGGATGATATCAACGAAACCGAATACAACCGGGTCAAAAACTGGACTATCGGTGAGCTGCGTGAGCATGTCCTGAGCGACACCACCTCTCTTGATAACATCAATCTGCTGCGCAAAGGCCTGACCTCAGAAGTCATCGCCGGTGTGGCAAAAATCTGTTCCAACGCAGACCTGATTTACGGCGCGAAGAAAATTCCTGTCGTAAAACGTGCGAATAACACCATGGGTCTGCCGGGCCACTTCAGCGGCCGCTTACAGCCGAACGATACCCGTGACGAAGTGCAGAGTATCGTGGCACAGATTTATGAAGGCCTCTCATACGGCTGCGGTGATGCGGTTATCGGTGTGAACCCGGTAACAGACGATGTGGATAACCTCAGCCGCGTGCTGGATGCTATCTACGGCATCATTGATAAATACGATATCCCGACTCAGGGCTGTGTGCTGGCACACGTCACCACACAGATGGAAGCGATCAAACGCGGTGCGCCGGGCGGCCTGATTTTCCAGAGCATCTGCGGCAGTGAAAAAGGTCTGCGCGAGTTCGGTGTTGAGCTGGAAATGCTGGATGAAGCCCGTCACGTCGGTGCGCAGTATAACCGTATTGCCGGTCCTAACTGTCTCTACTTTGAAACAGGACAAGGTTCCGCACTGTCAGCGGGCGCTCACTACGGCGCTGACCAGGTGACCATGGAAGCCCGTAACTACGGCCTGGCACGTCACTATGATCCGTTCATGGTAAACACCGTTGTCGGCTTTATCGGACCGGAATATCTCTACAACGACCGCCAGATCATCCGCGCCGGTCTTGAAGATCACTTTATGGGCAAACTGAGCGGAATCTCCATGGGTTGTGACTGCTGTTACACCAACCATGCGGATGCGGATCAGAACCTCAACGAAAACCTGATGATCCTGCTGGCCTCTGCGGGCTGTAACTTCATCATCGGTATGCCGCTGGGTGATGACATCATGCTCAACTACCAGACCACTGCATTCCATGACATCGCAACTGTCCGTCAGTTACTCGGCCTGCGCCCTGCGCCGGAATTCGAAGCCTGGCTGGAAAAAATGGGTCTGATGGAAAACGGGCGTCTTACCAATCGTGCCGGCGATCCGTCACTGTTCTTCTGATTTTCGGGGTAAATCACCATGGATCAAAAACAAATTAATGACATCGTACGCAGCGTGATGGCTCAGATGGGACACACGGGCGAAAACGTACAGGCGGTTGCCGCGGCAACGCAGGCTGTACTGAATCAGGGTAGTACGTCTGCTGAATCCGTTGAGTGGGATCTCGGCTCACCGGAAGCAAAACAGTGGATCGGCGTGCAGAATCCGCACCGTGCGGAAGTGTTACAGGAACTGCGTAACAGCACCGGTTCCCGTGTCTGCTCCGGCCGTGCCGGTGTGCGTCCGCGCACCCAGAGCCTGCTGCGCTTCCTGGCTGACCACTCGCGCTCCAAAGATACCGTTCTGAAAGAAGTCCCGGCGGAATGGGTGAAAAAACAGAATCTGCTGGAATTACAGTCTGAAATCACAGACAAAAACCAGTATCTGACCCGTCCGGATATGGGCCGTATTCTGAACAAAGAATCCATCGAACTGCTGAAAACCAAGTGTGTGCAGGCACCGGATGTGCAGGTCATTATCTCTGATGGTCTGTCCACCGATGCGATTACTGCCAACTACGACGAAATTCTGCCGCCGCTGATGAAAGGTCTGGAGCAGTCCGGTCTGAAAGTGGGCACGCCGTTCTTTGTCCGTTACGGCCGCGTGAAAATTGAAGATCAGGCCGGTGAAGTGCTCGGCGCGAAAGTGGTTATCCTGCTGGTGGGCGAACGTCCGGGGCTGGGTCAGTCTGAAAGCCTCTCCTGCTACGCGGTGTACTCACCGACAGTGGCGGGCACGGTGGAAGCAGACCGTACCTGTATCTCGAACATTCACCGCGCGGGTACACCACCGGTGGAAGCTGCCGCAGTTATCGTCGATTTAGCCAAACGCATGCTGGAGCAGAAAGCATCCGGTATCAACATGAACCGTTAACGGGGAACTGAATATGCCTGCATTAGATCTTATCCGGCCGAACGTGACAGCGATGCGTCTTATCGCCAATGCGCACGAAGATTTCTGCCGTGAACTGAAGTTACCGAAACACATCCGCAGTCTGGGTCTTATTACTGTTGACTCTGATGATGTCGCGTATATCGCCGCTGACGAAGCGACCAAACAAGCCCTCGTGGAAGTGGTTTACGGACGTTCCCTGTATGCAGGGGCGTCAAACTCACCGTCACCGACTGCCGGTGAAGTGATGATTATCCTCGGTGGTCCTAACCCGGCAGAAGTGCGTGCGGGTCTGGATTCCATGATGGCAACGATTGAGTCAGGCCCTGCTTTTCAGTGGGCGAATGACAAAGAAGATACGGCATTCCTGGCGCATCTGATCTCCCGTACCGGTTCTTACCTGTCTGACGGCGACAAAATCAGACACGGTGATCCGATTGCCTATCTGGTGGCACCGCCGCTGGAAGCCACATTCGGGATCGATGCCGCACTGAAAGCCGCTGACGTGCAGCTGGCTACTTATGTGCCGCCTCCGTCAGAAACCAACTATTCAGCCGCTTTCCTGACCGGCAGCCAGGCAGCATGTAAAGCCGCCTGTGATGCATTCAGTGAAGCCGTTCTGGATATCGCGCGCAATCCTATTCAGCGCGCCTGAGTCCGGGAATACCCGACGTCATTCAGGATGCAGGCTGGCGGGCTGAGCGCAGCCAGCGAACCTGCGGTCTGAATGAATAAGGGTATAGTCAGTTCAGTCATTAACACAGGAGATAGGTCATGATCGATTCACTGGGATTACTGGAAGTATACGGCCTGGTGTCCGGCATTGATGCGGCGGATGCGATGCTGAAGTCGGCCAATGTCCGCATCCTTAACTATGAAATGGTGATCCCGGGGATGGTGACGCTTGTTGTTGAGGGCGATCTGGCGGCGTGCCGTGCGGCGGTGGATGCGGGGATTGCTGCGGCAACCCGCACCGGTAAAGTGATTGGCCATAAGGTCATCGGTCGTCCGGATGGTGATACCGAATGGCTGGTCACCGGTTTCAGCGGTGTGCCGGTTAAGGTAAAACCGCAGTCTCCGGCACCGGTTCCGGCGTCTGAACCGGCTCCGGCTCCTGCCGCGGCGGCAGTGTCTGCTGCTGCCCCGGATGCGGATGCCATGATGACGTTTGCCGCTGAAGCCAAACACCGCCACGGCGTGACCGCCGGAGAAGCGGCCATGCATTTCAGCTGCCTGATAGAGGACAGCCGTGATGTGCTGGAGAACCTGTTTAAGCAGGGCAAACTGCGTAAACGCGGCAGCCGCTACCGGGTAAAACAGGAGGGAAACCGCGATGAGTAATCTGATGCCGGGTCTGCATGAGTGCGGGCCCGAAATCATTCGTCAGCGTGTGCAGGATGCAGGGGTTGTCGGCGCAGGCGGGGCGGGTTTCCCGACCCACGTCAAGCTGGCGGCAGAGGCTGAAATTTATCTCGTCAATGCGGCTGAATGTGAGCCGCTTTTGCAGGTGGATCAGCAACTGGCCGTTTGTGAGGCGGATGCGATGATCCGCGGTTTGCTCTATGCGATGCGTGCCACCGGGGCGAAAGAGGGCATTATTGCCATCAAAGGCAAGCATCAGGCTGCCATTGATATCCTGAATGCCCGCGTGCCGGATTCTGTCCGTCTGCATATCCTGCCGGATGTTTATCCGGCCGGTGATGAAGTGATCACCATCTGGCTGGCGACCGGCCGCCGTGTGCCGCCTGCGGCACTGCCGTTGTCTGTCGGTGTGGTGGTCAGCAATGTGCAGACCCTGATCAATGTCGCGTATGCCGTTGAACAGGAGCAGGCCGTGACACACCGCGTCTTAACAGTGAACGGCGCGGTTCATCATCCTGTTACCGTTTCCGTCCCGGTCGGCACCACACTGCGTGAAGTGCTGGCACTGGCAGGCGGAGCCACCATCAGCAACCCGGCGTATATCAACGGCGGGCCGATGATGGGCAAATTACAGACATCCCTTGATGATGCTGTGACCAAAACCACCGGCGGCTTATTAGTCCTGCCGGATGACCATATTTTAATTCAGCGCCGGACCCGTTCGGAGCGCACGGTGATCAACCAGGCGCGCACCGTCTGTGAACAGTGCGGAATGTGTACCGAGCTCTGCCCGCGTCATATGATCGGCCACGAACTGCCGCCGCATCTGATTGTCCGCGCGGTTGGTTATGAGCAGATCTCTGCGCCGTCAGCCGTCGTTGCGGCGCTGACCTGTTCAGAATGTGCGATTTGCGAAGCCTGGTCCTGCCCGGTGGAAATCTCGCCGATGCGCCTCAATCAGATGCTGAAAGTGAAGCTGCGCGAAGAAGGTATCCGCTACGAAGGTGAACTGCGCCCGGAAGATCCGATGGCTCAGCACCGCATGCTGCCGGTCAAACGCCTGGTCCGCCGTCTGGAACTGACAGAATTCATGCACAAAGCGCCGATGGCTGATGAGATCTATGCGCCGCAACAGGTGATTATTCCGCTGCGCCAGCATATCGGTGCCCCGGCGGTACCGGTTGTCAGTGAGGGGGATAAAGTCACGGCGGGTATGCTGATCGCCGCTATCCCGGAAAAAGCACTGGGTGCGCCGGTTCACGCCAGTATCAGTGGTGTGGTTCGTCATATTGACAGCACGGCTGTCACGATAGAGAAGGAATAACTATGCACAGTGCAATTGCGATGGTGGAACTGTCCAGCATCGCCAAAGGGATGGAAGTCACCGATTTTATGCTCAAAAGTGCGGAAGTCACTTTGCTGATGGGCAAAACCGTGTGTCCCGGCAAATATGTGGTGATGGTCGGCGGTGATGTTGCCGCCGCACAGCAGGCAATGCAGTGTGGTGTTGAGAAAGGCGGCGCACAGGTGGTGGATGAGTTTCTGCTCAGTAATATCCACCCGGACGTACTGCCCGCTATCGGTGGCGTGACGGATGTGAATGCCCGCGAAGCCGTCGGGGTCGTGGAAACCTTTAGTGTCGCGACCTGTATTGAAGCGGCGGATTTTGCTGTTAAAGCCGCCGGCGTCACGTTAATACGACTTCATATGGCGTATGGTATCGGGGGTAAATGTTACTTTGTGATGAGCGGCGATGTCGCAGACGTCGAAACCGCCAAAAAAGCCGCATCACAAGTCGCCGCAGATAAAGGTGCGCTGGTTTACAGCATGGTCGTACCGAATCCTCATCCCGATTTCTGGCAGCAATTGGTCGCTGGTTAACATTTATGGCGGCCGTTCATTTTGGGGAAAAAATAATGATGAAAAAAATCACACCAGATTTACATCACCTTAATGATGAAGTGCCGCATGACCGCGATCTCAGACCTATCGTGATCGAGCAGAATTTTACACAACGTTATACCCATGATGCCTATGATCAGGCCTGTGCTATTACGGCCTGGCAGCAGCTTTATGATCAGCTGACGCCGGGGCGGTTTGAAGGTGAACTGACCGAAACCCTGTTTGATGGGCTTCAGGTGTTCCACGAATATACCAATCTGTCCCTGCGCCAGTCCTGTATGGTCTGGCCGAATGCGTTCTGGTTCGGTATTCCCGGAGAGCAGCAGAATACCGGTTATATCGGTAATCAGATGCTGTGCCGCCAGAAAATCGCGGTGCGTCCGGGCGGAAAAGAGTTTGAGCTGAGCACGCCGGATGACTATCACATCCAGGGGCTGGTGATCTCTCACGATATCCTGAAAAAACACTCTGTTGTGCTGCAAAACCCGGAGCGGCTGATGAATCTGCTCAGCGAAAATCCGGCTGTGGGCGTGAACCCCTTCAAAAAAGAGGCGATCTGGCAGTATATCCGTCACGCCCTCTGGCACTCCAAAATTGAGCAGGAACGTAACCGCACCGTCAGCCGTGTCCTGAGTCATAATCTGCTGACCGCATTTCTCGGGCTACTGGAAGATGCCAGCACCGTGGCGGATGAGCACTACACCAACCGTGTGAACTACCTGAAACTGGTGTCCAAAGCCCGTGAGTATCTGTTTGAGAATGCCACCGAACCGGTGACCGTCCTGGAGCTGTGTAATGAGCTGTATGTCAGCCGCCGCACGCTGCAAAATGCTTTCCAGCAGGTACTCGGTATCGGTCCGAATGCGTATCTGAAAACGATCCGCCTCAATGCTGTACGCCGTGAACTGGTCAGCCCGTACTCAAAACAGACTACCGTCAAAGACGCGGCAATGCAGTGGGGATTCTGGCATCTCGGGCAGTTCGCTACCGATTACCAGCGTCTGTTTAATGAAAAACCATCGGAGACGCTGAGCCGCCGTCTGATGTGATTGTTGTTCTGCTTCCGCTTTCTGACCTGCATCGTGTTTTTTTCCGGCAGGTCAGAACGGCTTCTTCTGAGTTATCATTTTAAAATCCCGCTTCTGATCTCATTTTTAGCATCTTGCTGTGAATATTCTCCATAAGAAGAATTTAAATATCCAATTAGTTCTATATTTATTAATTGGATATTTATAATTCTACTGAGCAATGGAGTATTCAGGTATGAAAAACCGCAACAAAATTCTGCTGTCCGCGTTGATATCTCTCTTTATGGCCCCGGCTTTTGCACTTCCTTCCGTGACAGTTCTGGCCACCGGCGGCACGATTGCCGGCGGCGGGGAATCATCTGTTTCGTCCGGCTATCAGGCCGGAAAAGTGGGAATCGATGCGCTGATTGATGCTGTACCGGAAGTCAAAGCCCTGGCTGATATCAGTGGTGAGCAGATTGTGAATATCGGCTCACAGGACATGAATGACAAGGTGTGGCTGACGCTGGCAAAGGAAATCAACCGGACCTGTGATAAAACGGACGGATTCGTGATCACGCACGGCACCGATACGCTGGAGGAAACCGCATACTTTCTTGATCTGACGGTATCGTGCCGCAAACCGGTTGTGCTGGTGGGGGCAATGCGTCCGTCCACCGCGCTGGGCGCGGACGGACCGCTGAATCTCTATAATGCAGTGGTGCTGGCGACAGATAAACAGGCGGTGGATCGCGGTGTGCTGATGGTGATGAATGACAAGGTGATCAGCGGGCGTGATGTGGTCAAAATGAACACGACGGAAGTGCAGGCATTTGAAGCGGTGAATGCCGGTGATACCGGGTTTATCCATAACGGCAAAGTGACCTATTATCAGGCTGCGCAACCACGTCAGGCCGGTGCGGTGTTTGATATCAGTAAACTCAGCGAACTGCCGAAAGTCGGCATTGTTTATAATTATGCCAATGCGTCAGATGCGCCGGTAAAAGCCCTGCGGGACGAGGGAAACGCCGGGATTGTCAGCGCCGGAGTGGGCAACGGTAATATGTATAAGGGTATTTTTGATGCATTAGCCGCGGCAGCCAAAGACGGTGTGGTGGTTGTCCGCGCCAGCAGAGTGCCAACGGGCTATACCACCCGTAACGCAGAAGTGGATGATGACGCATACGGCTTTGTGGCTTCCGGCAGACTGAATCCGCAAAAAGCCAGGGTGTTACTGCAACTGGCGCTGACACAAACCACTGATCCGCAGAAAATTCAGTCATTCTTCGAAAAATATTAATTACGCGTTTTTTCAGACCGCAACCCTCCGTATTCAGAGGGTTGCGGTTTTTTATTACCGGATCTGTTTTTATGTTATTATTGTTATGTTATAACATATCAATTAATGGGTTTAAGGAGATAGTTGTCATTAATGATAATTAACAAATGAAACAAAAAAGACACAGCAACCCACAGGAATTTAAAGAAAAAAGGGGCTGAATCTGTCCGTATTCACAAAGCGGGAAAAAGAACTGTTCTCATATTTACCCATTGAATTCGTTCAGTATATTGTCTGGTTCTGAGTCAGGGTGACTCTGTCTTCACGGCATGTATCACAACAAAATAATAAAAGAGAAAGGTATGAAATCAGTTAAGTTTGCATTGGCACCGTTATCCGCCATGGTGCTGTTATCGTTCTGTGCACAGGCCGGAACACAGGGAAATAATGACGACACGATTATTGTCCGATCTTCCACGATTGAATCCACCACCGTTAATGAACTGGCCGACTACGGGAATAAACTACAGGTTATTACCCGTGAGGAAATTCAGCGTTCAGGGCCGTCATCCGATTTAAACCAGGTATTACAGCAATATGTGCCGGGGCTATATGTTTCTCTGGGACAGGGGGCTTACGGCTACGGGAAATATTCCTTTATGGGCGGCCGCCCGGACGATACTTTAATTCTGATTGACGGTGTCCGTCTGAATAACCGCCTGTTCGGCGGGATCTATCTTGATACCCTGCCGCTGATTGCGATTGACCGCATCGAAGTGTTACAGGGGGCACAGAGCCTCTCCTTCGGTACTCAGGCGATCAGCGGTGTGATTAACATTGTCACCAAAAAACCGACTTCAGAAGTGCTGTCCGGTGAATTCAGTGTCGGCGCGGATACGGATAAAGGCCGTTACGGTGAAGGGTATATCGAGAAAGCGTTTGATAACGATATCGGCAAAACCGGCCTGATGGCGTGGGTGACCCGCAGTAAATCAGACGGTTATCAGCCGTACCGCGACAGTGATTACAACGGGACGATTGGTCAGAAAAAACGTGGCTATGACGTGACCTCAGTCGGTGTTCAGGTCACACAAACTATTGCGGATACCGCGCAGTTACAGGGATTCTACCAGTATACGCAGGCCGATCTGGATATGGTGTCCCCGAACCATCACCGCCAGGCGATGAATAAACGAGATCACCATCTGGCGACGGTTTCCTTTGAGCATTTCCTGACACAGGACACCAGTTACTCCATCCGTGCACATCTTAATGATTGGAACACCCGCTATGACCGCAGCCGTTATCTGGCTGACGGCTCTGTGGATATCCAGAATGACGATTCTTACTGGGGATTCCGCGACTACGGTATTCAGGCGCAGGTGAAATCTTACCTGTTCGGGGATAATGAGTTTGTCCTCGGTACAGATAACCAGTGGTACAAAGGTAAAGATGAAGTCATGAAGATCGAAACAGATACCGCAAAAGCGAACGCTGTTTATCTTCAGGTACGTCCGGATGTGCCGGTGTTACCGGAACTGAAACCGAGCCTCGGCGTGCGTTATGAGCGCTTTGAGGGCGGTCAGGATGCAACGGTCTGGATGGCGAGCACCAAATATGAAGTGAATGAAAAACTCAGTTTACGCGGCCAGGTGGGAACGGCATTTAAACTGCCGAACGCTGAACAGTTGTTTGTGAATGATGAAAGCAAGCAAACCATTGGTGATGCCAATCTGAAAGCGGAAACCAGTAAAAATATCGAAGCCGGATTTGATTATCTGACGCAGTGGGAAAACGGCGGAGCCTGGCAGTTCGGCGCAACAGCTTATGCGCGTGAAATCAATGATCTGATCACCACAGTGAAAGTCGGTAAATACGACAAATGGGTGAACGGTGACGGTGAAATCCGTACCAAAGGCGTGGTGCTCTCCACCAAACTGAACTTTGATGAATCCTGGTATGTCTCCGGGGATATCACCCGTAACTGGCTGGATACCAAAAACGGCGCGACACTCAACGACATCCCTGAGTTTTTTACCCGCGGCCGTGTCGGTTATGACGCCCCGGCGAAACAGTGGGGTGCGGAACTGGCTGCCCGCTATGTGGGTGAGCTGAAATCCGGCAATGATACCTACGGCCATTACACCGTGTTTGATGCCAGCGCGTATCTGTATGTGGATCATGCGCAGCAGCATAAGCTCACGCTGCTGGTGGAAAACCTGCTTGACCGCGATTATCCGGCGGGGCTGACCAGCAACGGCCTTGAAAAAGTGGATAACCTCGGTCGTCCGTTAACCGCTGAACTGCGTTACACCTACCGTTTCTGAGGATACTGAGCTATGGGAAAGAATGTCACACTGTATCTGAATACGTTGCAGAATGACGCGTGTTTACCGGCCGGTTTCTGGCTGTCGCTCAGTGAGAGAGGCTTTCCCGGTGATACCGCCTGCTGTGCAGACAGCGGGGCGGTATTACATCAGCTGGGAGAAACAGTCACACCGGATACCCGTTGTGTCCTGCTGATGGTGCTGACCGATCCGGCGCAATCCGGTGAAAAACTGATGTCCCTGACGTCGGAACTGGTTCAGGCTATTGCGGAGCATTACCCGCAGTTACGGGTATTCCGGAGTTTGTGTGTACTTACCGGGGCGGATGCGGCAGCGGATGCCAAACAGGCCGGTGATGTGATGACGGAGCTGGAAAAACAGTCAAACAGCCGTGAGCCGAAAGCAGAATCGAATCCGAACTGGGAAAAAACACCGCCGTACCGCTATCACCTTTTCTTCTGTATGGGGCCGCGCTGTGTCTGCCGCGGGGCTAAATCGCTGCTGACGCAGCTGCGCCATCAGCTGGCGGCACGCAACCTGTTTGAAAATGAAAACGGCGTACTGCTGACCCGTTCGCACTGCCAGTATCCCTGCAATCAGGGACCGCTGGTGACGGTCTATCCGGATAATTTATGGTATCGCCTGACCACGCCGGAAGAGATCCATCTGTTTGTGTCTGAACAGATAGAACAGGGAAGAGTGGTGCCGTCATTGCTGGCGGAGCACAAATAAGATGACGTTTGTCCGGTATGCTGCCGGTGCGGTGCTTCTGCTGTTGTCTGCGGGGGCGTCAGCGGGAAACCGTTGTGAGCCGCAGTGGGATCAGTCTGCACCGCCGCAGCATATTATCGCCATGAATCAGCATGCTGCCGATATGCTGCTGGCGCTGGATGCCGGGCCGCAGATGCTGGGCGTCAGTTATATTGATGATTCAGCGGAGGCGGTAACTTCCGGCCGTTACCACGGCATTCCGGTCTTTTCGGCCAAATACCCCGCAACGGAGAAACTGATCGCCTCCGGGGCGGATTTTGTCGTTGCCGGGTTTTCCTCTGCCTTTATGGCCTCAATGGGCGGACAAAACGATCTGCAACGAGCGGGGATCGGCAGCTATCTGATGGCATTTGCCTGTGAACGTCAGGCATACAGCGGATTTGACAGTATTAAAACGGATTTGTACCGGCTGGGAAAAATCCTCGGCCGGGAAAAAGAGGCAGATGCAGCAGTGGCCCGTATCGATGCCACACTGGCACAGGTAAAAGCCCTGCCGCCGCTCTCCCGTAAACCCGCGATCTTTTACCTCGACAGTCAGAGTGACACCCTGATGTCACAGGGGAAAAAAGGGTTTATGACCGAAATTATCACGCTGGCGGGAGGCGAAAATACCTTTATAAACATGCCGATGGCCGGTATTCACGTCTCCCCGGAAATCTTGCTGGATAAACAGCCGGACTATATCATCCTCGCGGATGCGGTCTGGTCACCGGCAGAAAAGAAAAAAGCCTGGCTGGCAAATCATCCGGCGCTGTCTCATCTGGAGGCCGTTAAAAACGGGCGTTACATTGTCATCCCGTTCAGCGGCGTTTATCCCAATGTGAAAAGCCCGGAGGTGTTGCTGACGATTGCGGAAGCGGTCAGAAAATAGTCCGGACACGACAGCGTGTTATTCCCCGTCCGTCTCCAGGTTACGGATAAAACGGTAGTCCTTTGATTCCGGCTTCAGACGGTACAGCGCTGCCGGACGACCACGTTCAGCCCGTTTTTCACCGGTATCAATCAGCAAATCAGCCTGTTCAAGACGGCGGCGGAATGATTTTTTCTGGATCGGCTGACCAATCAGAATTTCATGAACATGCTGCAATTCCGGCAGGGTAAAGGTGTCCGGCAGCGCAAATCCCGGCACGACAGAATAGAGGGATTTCTGGCGCAGCCGCGCTCTGGCCTGACGGATAAGTAACTGGTGATCAAACGCCAGCGTCATATTTTCCGCTTCATCCAGCGGTATCCATCTGACGGAATTAACCGTATTAATCTGTTTTTCACACGCCTGCATGGCAATCAGCGCGGTATAGCAGACCGTAACTGACCAGCCGCGTTTATCCCGCTGATCATTGCCGACCGTACATAACTGCTCAATGTACGGCGGTGTTACGCCGGTTTTTTCCCGCAGCTTCCGCAGCACGGTATCTTCCAGCGTTTTGTCCTGTGTCTCATCAACAAATCCGCCGGGCAGACCCCATTTGCCTTTTTCCGGATGTTCCGCGCGTTCGGCCAGCAGCACGTGCAGCGTTTCATTGTGATAGGTAAAAAGCACGGCATCAACGGTCACCAGGGGTGACAGAAAATCACGGCGCTGATAACCGGCGAGGTAAGTTTGTTCATCCATTTGCGTCACATCCTGAAACCGGGGTAAGTGATTCTATTGTAAGGAGAGAAATCCGGATTGCAAATTAAATGTCATTCAGACACTAATTAAGCTTGACATGAATAGTGTCAATAAGTCACTATATCGTTATTGTCATAACGACACTAATGAGGTGATACTATGTTTAATTTAAAATTCTTTAAAGCTGACCCGTCCACATTTGTTATCCGTTCCGTGAACGGTAATGTCAAACGTCAGGGGCAGGGGCTGAGTTTCTGGTACAACAGCGCGACCACATCGATCGCTGCATTGCCGTTAACGGCGCAGGAAACTCCGTTTATTTTTAATTTTCAGACCGCGGACTTTCAGAACCTCCGTGTTCAGGGACAGCTCTCCTTTCAGGTCAGTGCGCCGGAAAAAACGGCCGGGGTGCTTAATTTTGTGCTGAACCGGGACGGAAAAACGTACGCGACCGACGATCCGATGAAACTGAATGACCGGATTGTCCGTGCGGCACAAACCATTATCCAGGCAGAGATCCAATCCACGCCGCTGCGCCGTGCATTATTGCTCAGTCAGTCACTGGTGGCGCTGGTGCAGTCACGTCTGGCGCAGCAGGCAGCGGTTGAGGCACTGGGGGTCACTATCCTGGATTTCTCTGTCACCGCCATTACCCCGACACCGGAAACGGCCCGCGCACTCGAAGCGGAAGCCCGGGAATCCCTGCTGAAAGAAGCGGATGACGCGATTTATGCACGCCGCAAATCCTCGGTTGAGCAGGAGCGTACGATCAAAGAGGCCGAGCTGGAAACTGATCTCTCTGTGCAGAAAAAAGAGCAGCAGATCGAGGAATCCCGGCTGGAAAATGAACGCACACTGCTGCGCGAGCAGGCAGCAATGTCACAGGAACGGCTGGCGTCGGAGATTGGCGAGGAGCAGCAGCGTCAGACACTGGTTGCGCTCAGTGCGGATAACCAGCGGGTTCAGTCCGATGCGGATGCATACGCGATTGAAACCAAAATGAAAGCGTACCGCGAACTGCCGGTGGAAAATCTCAAAGCCCTTGCCCTGAGCCGGATGGCGCCGGAGCAGCTGATGGCGATGGCCTTTGAATCACTGGCACAGAATGCCGGAAAAATTGGTGAGCTGAATATCGCGCCGGATATGTTCAGTCAGATGATGAAAAAAGGAAGTAAAGTATGAGCCGCCGGGAGGAAGTACGGTTTGTCCTGGTCACACAGAAAACCCGGTTGCAGGAGCTGATCGCCCGTTTCAATACCTGGCCGCAGGCGAAGTTTTATCTGGAGCATAACGGTATCTCTGTCAGTGATTACCTGGCGGAACACGATCGTTACCAGGCGCAGCTGACAGAGGCGAAACGTATTTTGCTTCAGGCGGGACAGGTACAGGTTCCGGATCGCACGCTGCTGCCGGGCTATCAGTTTTCTGATCGTGATATTGTGGTGATTATCGGCCGGGACGGGCTGGTGGCAAATACCCTGAAATACCTGAACGGCCAGCCGGTGATCGCGGTTAATCCCGACCCGGCGCGCTGGGACGGCATATTGCTGCCCTTTGAACTGCCGCAGCTGGAGTCGGTGGTGAAACGGACACTGAACCGGGATATGCCGTCGAAAGTCCTGAGCTTTGCACAGGCGGTCACCAATGACGGACAGAAAATGCTGGCGGTCAATGATCTGTTTATCGGGCCGAAAAGTCACACATCGGCCCGCTATATTCTCAGTCACGGCGGACAGGCGGAATCACAGTCGTCCTCCGGTGTGATTATCTCGACGGGGCTGGGTTCCACAGGCTGGCTGCAATCGGTTCTGGCCGGTGCGCTGGGGGTGACCGGCGGCAGCTCACACCCGCTGCGTGCCGGGATTGCCTGGGATGAAAAGCGGTTGCAGTTCAGTGTGCGCGAGCCTTTCCCGGGACGGACATCCGGAACATCGATGATTTTCGGGGCGGTTGATAATACGATGACATTACAGCTTGAATCGCAGATGCCGGAAAATGGTGTTATTTTTTCTGACGGGATCGAATCTGATTTTCTGCATTTTAATGCCGGATGCATTGTCACGGTCAGTATTGCGGATATTCAGGGGCGGCTGATGTATGAATAAGAGATATAAAACGGCGCATGAAAAAAGGGACACAACGCGTGTCCCGTTTGCCTGAAAGTGAGGCGACACTTAAGCGTGTTTGATTTTGCCTGCCCATGACGAGATTATGGAAACAGACTGGTCAACGATACCACCGATAGTTTTGCCGAATTTCTCACCACGACCTGCGCTCTGCTCATTTTTTCTGTAGTAACCAACGATGCTGCCCACGCCGCGGCCGATTAATGCACCCGCATCAGAGTAAATACCGGCGCCGGAAACCATATCAATCTCAACCAGACTTAATTCTTTCATCATATATCCTTATTTTATTTTCCGTTTAATGGTTTTGTCATACAGCAGATATAACAATATTGCTGATAACAGCACTGTTTTAACTCCGGGGAAAAAAAACACAAGGTGCAAAAAGTGCTGACTCTGATTTACGTTATATACGTCGGTTTTTGATTATCTGCTGACGGTTTTCAGCGGGAATCCACTGGCCGGAGACGTTATTTGATTGGTATTTATCAACTATTGATTATTATCAGATTTGAATCTGTTCCCGGAAACAGAACAGACAATATATAAAAATGAGCGATTCAGCCTCTTTACCGGCAAATACAGGGAGTGCTTTCGCGCTCCCTGTGATGATAATAATTAACGGATATTCAGTTTGTTCTGTCAGACGGATTAAATTGCCCAGCCGCCTGCATAGAATGCGACTAACACGATGGCGATAATCACGGTGCCGGTGTTGAGTTTGCGCCACTCTTTTGCCACCAGACGACCAATCACCAGGGTGACGTAGCCCAGCATAATACCGGTAACGATATTACAGGTCAGTACGATAAAGACCGCACACACCAGTCCGGACATCGCGTCGACGGAGTCATCGAAATCCAGTTTTGCCACATTACTCAGCATCAGCAGACCGACATACATCAGTGCCGGAGCGGTTGCATACCCCGGGATCAGGTAAGAGAGCGGCGAGAAGAACAGGATCAGCAGGAACAGCACGCCGACGGTTACGGCTGTCAGCCCGGTTTTGCCGCCTGCGGCTGTCCCCGCAGCGGATTCAATATATACCGCCGCCGGAGAAGCACCCACCGCACCGGAGATAATGGAACTGACGGAGTCCACGGTCAGGGCTTTGCCGCCGTTGATAATCTGATTATCTTTATCCAGCAGATTTGCCTGCCCGGCCACTGCGCGGATGGTCCCGGTGGCATCAAACACCGCTGTCATCACCAGCGCCAGTACACTCGGCAGAACGGCCGTTTGCAGGGCACCCATAATATCCATGCTGAATATCAGAGATTTTCCGTCCTCACCGCTCAGTGACGGCATGGCGATCAGCCCCTGATACGTGACATTCGGATCAACAATCAGGCCGATAACCGAAATACCGATAATCACCAGCAGTATCCCGCCCGGCACATGCATTTTCTCCAGGCTGACAATCACCGCCAGCCCGATCAGCGACATCGCCACCGGGAAAGAGGTAAACGCCCCCATTGCCACCGGCAGACCTTCCAGCGGGTTTTTGATCACAAGGCCGACGCCGTTGGCGGCGATCAGCAGTAAAAACAGGCCGATACCAATCCCGGTGCCGTGGGCTATCCCCATCGGCAGGTTTTTCAGTATCCAGTTTCGCACCCCGGTAACGGAAATCAGGGTAAAAATGACCCCCATCAGGAAGACGGCGCCGAGCGCAACCGGAATACTGATTTGCTGCCCGAGCACCAGGCTGAATGCGGTAAAGGCGGTGAGTGAAATCGCACAGCCGATAGCCATCGGCAGGTTTGCCCACAGTCCCATCATCAGAGAACCGATACTGGCGACGAGACAGGTGGCGACAAAAATAGCGCCCGGCGGGAATCCGGCTTTACCGAGCATAGAGGGGACGACGATGACAGAATAGACCATGGCGAGGAAGGTGGTGACGCCCGCCAGAATCTCCCGTTTGACGCTGCTGCCGCGGGCGGAGATTTTAAAGTACGCATCAAGTGCGCCTTTCGCTGCCGCCCCGGTGTTATCCGGTGTTGTATTATCAGACATAATTGCAGACCCCGAGAATGAAATGAAAGTGTGTTTTAATCACAGCATTGGTGTGCGTCAGGTCCGTTCATAGACCAGACGTCCATCGATGTATGTCCGGTAAATCGTGCGGTCATCACCAAGCGCAATCATCACAAACAGTTTCTCCGCCAGCGTGCGTGAGTTGTCATAACGCAACTGCTGGAGCGGGGTCGCGGTCGGTTCAAGTACCACAAAATCCGCTTCTTTGCCGGCGGCAAAGTTACCGATACAGTTATCCAGTCCTAATGAATGTGCCCCGCCGAGTGTGGCGAGATAAAAGGCTTCAAAGGCGGTTAAACAGGTTTTCTGTAACTGCATCACCTTGTAGGCTTCACTCAGTGTCTGCAGCATGTTGAAGGTCGTCCCGGCACCGACATCCGTACCAATCCCGACTTTCACTTTTTTCGCCAGCGCTTTTTTCAGATTAAACAGGCCGCTGCCGAGATAGAGATTTGATGTCGGGCAAAATGCCACTGCCGAGCCGGTATCGTGCAGGCAGTCCCACTCTTCTTCCTCAAGGTGGATACAGTGCGCAAACACACTGCGTTCACCGGTCAGACCGTAGTGATGATAGACATCCAGGTAGTTTTTGCTGTCCGGATAGAGTTCTTTTACCCACTCAATTTCTGCTTTATTTTCATTAAGATGAGTGTGAACCCACGTGTCCGGATACTCTTCGCGCAGCCGCTGACATACCGCCAGCTGTTCCGGGCTGGAGGTCGGCGCAAAACGCGGGGTGATGGCGTAGAGCAGGCGCCCGTTCTTGTGCCAGCGTTCAATCAGCGCCTTACACTCTTCGTAGCTGCTTTCCGGTGTGTCGGTGAGATAGTCCGGCGCGTTTCTGTCCATCATCACTTTACCGGTGATAAGGCGCATATTTAGCTGGCTTGCCGCATCAAACAGGGCATTGACCGATTCCGGGTGAACAGTACTGAAGACCAGTGCGGTCGTGGTGCCGTTGCGCAGCAGTTGTTTGATAAAAAACGCCGACATTTCACGGGCGTAATCAATATCCTGATACAGCTTTTCGGTCGGGAACACGTGGCGGTTGAGCCATTCCAGCAACTGCTCGCCGTGAGCGCCGATCATCTCACTCTGCGGATAGTGAACGTGGGTATCAATAAAGCCCGGCACCACCAGTTTCCCGGTGTAGTCGCGGACACGGACAGTTTCCGGGATCAGATGTTTTCCTTCTTCCCACTCTCCGAACCACTCTATTTTTCCGTGCCGGATTAGCATTAGTCCGTCGTCGATCAGGCGGACTGCACCGGGCAGATCGTCCATCGAGGTCACTACACGGGTGATATCCAGAAACTTCCCGCGTACCGCTTTGACGGTATGTTCAGACGACATAGCTGACTCCTCTGCTTACAAAAAGCCCTCACCGGAACCGGTGAGGGCAGGTTGGTTTAATTACATTTTGCCCAGGCCGCGCAGGATTTTTTCCGGTGTGAAGTGCCATTCACGCAGCCAGACACCGCAGGCATCATGAATGGCCGTGGCGATGGCCGGTGCAGCGCCGTTAACCGCGATTTCCGAGATGGATTTCGCGCCGTACGGGCCGACCTGATCATCACTCGGCACCAGGAACGCGCGGAAATCACGCGGAATATCGCCGATCTTCGGTGCGCCGTAGGTTTTCAGATCGCGGGTCAGCGGCACACCTTTGGCGTCGTAGCGGATCTCTTCCGACATACTGTGGCCGATGGCACGCATGGAGGCACCGTAAATCTGACCCAGGGCCAGATCCGGGTTCACCGGCGTACCGCAGTCGAGCAGGGCGTAGAATTTATCCAGACGGATCTCACCGGTACGGGTGTTCACCGCCACTTCGGCAAAGTTTGCCCCGTACGGGAAGGCAAAGTCCGGGGTGATATAGCTGGCGTTAGCCACCAGCACACCAAACCCGGTACCGCCCTCGGCAGCGTGCGCCAGATCCCCGAAGCTGATTTCACCTTTCTTACCGCGCACCACACCCGGTGCCGCAAGGGTGACATCCTCCACCGGCTCACCGATTTGTGCCGCACCGTGGAACAGGATTTTTTTACGCAGATTCTCTGCCGCCATTTTCGCCGCATTACCGGAGAAACAGGTGCCGGAGGAGGCATACGCCCCTTTATCAAACAGCGCATGGTCAGTATCCCCGGAGATAACATGGATATCATCCGGGCAGCAGCACAGTACTTCGGCGGTCAGTTTTTTGACCACGGTATCCAGTCCGGTCCCGATATCCGCACCACCGGAGTGGACGATAAAGGTGCCGTCAGATTCCAGTTTGACCATACAGTTTGCCTGGTCGATATCCGGAATCCCGGATTTCTGCATGATAATCGCCACGCCACGTCCGGTTTTCCAGTCGCCGTCCTGTTTGCGCGGGGAATCCCAGTCGATAAGCTCACGGCCTTTTTTCAGGATCGGCCCGAGGGCACAGCTTGCCGCGGTCGGCACGGATGTCGGCATTTTACCTTCGCCGATAGCGCCGAGGATCTTCAGTTCCTGGCCTTCATGCACGCGGTTGGTTTCAATCAGATCCAGCAGATCGATATTCAGCTCTTTCGCCAGTTCGGCCAGGATCATGGTCAGGGCGAAGTTACCTTTCGGTGCCCCGTAACCCTGATACGCACCGGTCGGACAGATGTTGGAGTAGTAAGTCGTGACCTGAAAATCGACGTTATCACACGGGTAGAGCGGCAGTGACAGCGCCGGGCCGTTACTCGGTACAGTAAGTGAGTGGTTACCGTAAGGGCCGGTGTTCGCCAGGAATTCCATGTTGATGGCGGTGATTTTCCCGTCTTTTTTCGCGCCCAGTTTGATTTTTACTTTCGCCACATGGCGGCTGGTGTTCGCGATAAACTCTTCTTCACGGGTGTAGCGGAATGATACCGGACGGCCGGTAACATACGTTGCCCACGCACAGACCTCTTCCAGCAGGATATCCTGCTTGGAGCCGAAGCCGCCGCCGACACGCTCTTTGATCACATGTACTTTGTTCTGTTTCAGGCCGAGAATACGCGCCACCTGGCGGCGTAAGTGCCACGGCACCTGAGTGGAGGCGTGGATCACCAGACGGTCACCGTTCATATAGGTGTAGCAGATATGCGGTTCGGTCGGGCACTGCTGAACCTGGCGGGATTCATAGGTGCGTTCGATAACGGTGTCCGCTTCCGCAAAGCCTTTATCCAGATCCCCGATATGGCCGTGAACTCCGGCAGCAATGTTTTTGCACGGTTTTGCGCCGATCGGGAAGTTAATCTGCAAATGTTCGCCGCGATCTGCCGCGTTCTTATTCTGCTCTGCCAGGTCAGCCGGTGCGCCGTTAACATAAATTACCGGCTCATCGTGCACCAGCGGTGCGCCATCGGCTTTGGCTTCATCGATAGACAGTACCGGTTTCAGCACATCATAGCTGACTTCAATTAAGGATAATGCTTTCAGTGCGATAGCTTCGTTTTCTGCCACAACGGCGGCGACACGGTCACCGACGTGACGGAGTTTTTTACCGAACATCCGGCGGTCAAGCGGAGACGGTTCCGGCGCACTCTGCCCGCCCGGGGTGTAATACACATCCGGACAGTTTTTGTGGGTTATCACATGCACCACACCCGGCAGCGCTTCGGCTTTGCTGACATCGAGATGAGTGATCAGTGCGTGCGCGTGCGGGCTGCGCAGCATTTTGATGACACAGGTATTGGCCGGAATACGATCTTCCACATAGCACGGTTTTGCCTGCACCATCACAGCAGCGTCGGTTTTCGGTGTGACTTTCCCGACAACAGTCAGGTCATCACGGAACGCCGGGGCGTTATCGGCTTTGTAGTGCGGATCTTTGCGGCGTTTCACCAGCAGATCAATAACTTCATAGAATTGCTGATAACCGGCGTCACGGCTGAACAGACCGGAAAGCGCATCATCAATCTGATCGCGATCCGGTTCCGGGATGCGTTTAATCAGGTCAGTCAGGATCAGGGCAGCCGCCGGGTCGTTATAACCGGACTGGATCACCCCCACATCGACCATGGCCTGCTGAACATCACTCAGTTCATTCCATTTGCCGAGTGATTCGGCGGTTTCAATCACTGCGCCTTCCAGTTGTGCGGCGATCAGCAGCGAGGCGTTAACAATACGGCCGTTGAATAAAATGGCGTCAGAGCCTGCGAAGCCGTAGCCGTCATCACTGTTACGCACAGAGTGCATACCCAGGCTGAACAGAATAGTGCGGACATTTTCGCCCGGAATGCAGTCAAGCGAATGCGGGGTGCCGTTAAGTATAAAATGGACGTTCATGTCTTATTCCTCCCCCATTTGCCGGCAGTCTGTCAGCAGGTCTGAAACTAAAATTCCGGTGATATAGCGTTTATATTCTTCACTGCCCAGCAAATCCGCTTTCGGCTTCACCGCCTGACTGACGGCTTTTTCCAGCGCTTCCCCGCTGAGATTTTTTGCCTCGATCTGTTGCAGGCGGCTGATACCGCAGCCAACACCATCAACCGCAATCCGCTGCTCATTATTGCCGGTCAGAGCCACCGCGGCGGTGACGACAGACCAGCCGTCCGCTGTTTCGCGGACCGTGCGGGTGGCGCAGCGGCGGAACGGGTCCTGTAAAATCAGATGGGTGATCAGGCGGTCTTCCGGGGCGGCAAGATAGCTTTCCAGCGAAATGACATCATTGCTGGCCAGCTGAACCTGTGCATCCAGCACCAGCAGCACCGGCAGCAGAGCATGTTCGCGCTGACAGGCGGCGATCTCCCCGCCGATGGTGGCCTGATTACGGATGTGGCGTGAATAAACGAAACCGAGCGCATCATACAGCGCACGCGGGATAAGCGGGCTTTCACGCAGCGCTTCCAGCGTGACAACCGCACCGATACGCAGAATACCGTCCTGCCACTCAATAGATTGCAGCGGCAGCAGTGACAGTGAGATAGCGACAGTGCGGTCAGTTCCGGTCGGTACCGCATTCAGTTTACTGCCGCCCGCAAACCAGACGGCGCTTTCCTGAAAGCGTTGTTTCAGCTCAGTTGCCTGCGCTAAGGTGGCAGGGCGGAAAAATTGTTCGATCATGGGTTACCCCTACATTGCTCTTCAGACCTGCGGCACTGCCGCAGGTCATGGTTTTTTTATTACAGTGCGTCCATCCGGGCCCACATCTTTTTCGCGGCTTTGCGTGCTTCTGCAAAGAGCGGTCCGGTATCAAACGGGAACTGACGGTTTTCATACACCATCACACCATCGACCATCACGCTGTTGACACTGTCGGAGCCTAAACCGAAGGCCAGGTGGCCCGGCAGGTTATCCCCGGTGAACGGTGTCGGCGGTGTGTAATCACAAATGGTCAGGTCAGCCTGATAACCGGCTTCCACGCGGCCGAACTGTTTGCCGAAGTTGCGTGCCAGCAGGCGGTTACCGTTCCACAGGAAACGGGTAAAGCTGTCCGGCCACATTGAACCGCCCGCATCGCGGTGTTTGAAGAAAGCAAACTTCATTTCTTCTAACATATCGGAGCCGATACCGTCCGTGCCGAGCACCACGTTGTTGTAGTCACCCAGGCGGTGGTTGTAGCCGACGTGGTTGTTCATATTGGAGCGGGCGTTGTGAACCAGGAAGCCATCTTTTTTATTCAGCAGCTCAATATCTGCGGAAGAAAGATACAGGCCGTGGGCGATCAGGGTTTTTTCATCAATCAGATCAAATTCACCGAGGCGGATCAGCAAATCCTTACCGTATTTGTCATGGCTGAAAGAGACGTCATAACTGTCTTCCGCCGCATGGATGTGCAGGCCGCGGCCGGTTTTTTTAATCGCTTCGCGCAGCATTTTCAGACCTTCATCTGCCACGGTAAACGGTGCGTGTGCCCCGATATGGGCTTCCACCAGATAGCGGGATTTACCGCTTTTGCGTTCATTGTCGATAAGCTCCGCAAAGGCGATATTTTCCTCCACCCCGGCTTCCAGCTCTTTCAGGCCGCCGTTACGGTCAGTGGTTTCGTAGCAGGTCATGCCGCGCAGGCCGGCTTTCAGGAAGCCGTCACGCAGAGTTTTCAGGGAACCGGCGATATAGTTTGGTGAGGCGTGGTGATCAATCACCGACGTACAGCCGCTCTTAATTGCTTCGAGGGAACAGATCAGGCCGCTGTAATAAAGGGATTCCTCATCCAGCGCACGGTCGAGCCGCCACCACAGGTTTTTCAGGGTGGAGATAAAATCCGGGCTTGGCGCGATATTCGCCATGATGCCGCGTGATAAACCGGAATAGAAGTGGTTGTGGGAGCAGACAATTCCCGGCATCACCAGTTTGCCGTTCATCTCTTTGACTTCCGCGCCCGGGTAACGGGAATGAAGCCCGTTACCCACAGCCGCAATTTTGTCACCCTCAATGGCGATATCGATCCCTTCGCGGATTTGCGCCGGTTCGAACTCAGTGATGGTGGCGTTTTTCAGAATCAGCATAATTATTTCTCCACCCGGCCTAACAGATAACGATAGTGTTTATGAACATGGCTCATGATGCGGCACATCTCTTCCAGCTCCTGCGGAACCCGGCTGAATTCCCCGTCAGCATCGAGCTGCAGTTTGCTGACTTTGCCGTCCAGGCGGACAGTAAAGGTGCTGCCGTCAGCCAGGAAGCCCGGGTTGGTGCTGTTTTCGAAGTCTTCCGGCAGGCTGAAGATAGTGACTTTGTCTTTGTACGGCTTGCCCTGCCACGGACAGAACTGGGCACAGTTACCGCACTCGTTACACATCGCATCCAGGTGCAGGGTCTGATAACGGTTACGGAAGCCCGGAATCGCGACGGAAATATTGGCGCGGTTCGGGCACACATCCACACATTTCGCACAGATGTAGTTACATTCCAGGCAGCGCTCTGCTTCCTGTTTCACGAACGCTTCGCGGTCGTCGCTGTCCACCATCTGCACGGCGATAGCGCCTTTGCGGTCAGTGATATCCTGCGGGTCGACATTGAGCCAGTATTTATCACTGTAGTGAGAGAGGATATTTTCGCGCTCCAGAATGGCATCCGTCGCACGGCCCGCATCACCGATAGCCGCCACGATAGAGGACGGGCCGCTCTGCACGTCACCAATCAGGAACACATTGGCGCGGGTGGTTTCACCGCTGTTGCGGTACACCGCAGGCCAGCCGTCATCGCCCATCGGTACACCGATTTGTGACAGCACTTCGCAGTCCTGCTGCTCGCCGATAGCGGTGATCACGCTGTCGATTTTCAGGGTGACAGTTTCTTCTGTCGCCACCGGACGGCGGCGGCCTGACTCATCCGGCTCACCCAGCTTCATGGTACGGACCAGCAGGGTGCCGTCAGCATTGAACTGCTCCGGATTGTGCAGGAACATGAATTTCACATCATCTTCCACTGCTTCTTCATATTCTTCCGGCCAGGCAGGCATTTCTGCCTGAGAGCGGCGGTAGATAACGGTCACATCTTCCACACCGGCAATCCGTTTGGCGGCGCGGGCGCAGTCCATCGCGGTGTTACCGGCACCGATAACGGCAACATGTTTGCCCATTTTCAGCGGTGCGTTGTTGTTGTAATCATGCAGGAACGGCAGGGATTTATAGACGTTACGGTTATCCCCGGCGAGTTTCACGCCGCTGTTTTTATCTGTCCCGATCCCGACCAGCACATAGGTGAAACCCTGCTCCATCAGCTTATCGACGGTCAGACGCGGGTCACAGCCGTATTCAAATTTCACGCCGTGGTCGGCGACGAACTGAATATCGTGCTCAATGGTTTCACGCGGGATACGGAAGTGCGGGATGATATTCGCCACCACACCACCGGCATTGGCTTCTTTCTCAAATACCGTCACCGGATGACCGGCACGGGCGAGGAAATACCCGGCCGCCAGACCCGCAGGACCGGCACCAATCACCGCTACCGGATTTTTATCACCGGAACCGGCCGGTTTGTGCCAGCGGGCTTTGTACTCTTTCCAGCCTTTTTCCACCGCCACTTTTTTCAGTTCGCGGATATTCAGCGCGCTTTCGTAATCCAGACGGGTACAGTTGTACTGGCACTGGTGATCACAGATATGACCGGTGATAGCAGGCAGGGCGTTGCGCTGGTAAATCAGTTCCAGCGCATCCGCATAGCGTCCTTCGCCCAGCAGACGGATATACTCAGGGATATCCTGTTTGATGGCACAGGCGGTCACACACGGTGCGACATAGCAGTCGGTCAGCGGCAGCGGGCCGCCCGCATCGATTTCCTGATCTGATTTCCAGTGTTTCTGGGTATATTCCATACTGACGGCGCGTTCTGCCAGCGCATTCAGTTTACCCACATCAATCTGCGTCATGCCCCACGCATCAGATTCATCCAGCTCGCGCAGGCACTCGGTCTGACGCATATAGCCGCCCGGTTTCAGCAGGTCAGTTGCCATGGTGATAGGGCGGATACCGGATTCAAAAATATCGCGGATATTGAACTTGCTGGCGCCGCCGGAATAAGAAACCGGCAGTTTGCCGTCAAAATGGCGGGAAAGCAGTGCGGCAACGTTGATGGAAAGCGGGAACAGGGCACGGCCTGACATATACATCTCGCCGCCCGGCAGACGTCCTTTGTTATTGATGGTGCCGAGGGTGTTGGTCAGTTTTACCCCGAAACCGCGCTTCACTTCTTTCGCCAGATCCAGCAGGCGCTGTAACATTTCCAGGGCGCGATCCAGTTTCAGGTCATGAGAGAACGACTCCTCACTCAGCCCGATATAATCAAAGCCGCAGGTGTCGAGGATTTCACGGACACGCGCGAAGCCGAGCAGTGTCGGGTTCAGCTTCACATAGGTGTTGATGCGTTTCTCTTCCAGCATGTAGCGGCAGATAGCCTCGATTTCATCCGGCGGACAGCCGTGCATGGTGGAGAGGGTCACACCTTTGGATAAATCACCCGGTACACGGTCAGTCATGGCCAGCAGATCGGCTTTGCGATCGTCAAGACCCAGCTCTTTCAGGAAGCCCGGACGGGAAATAAAGGCTTTCATTTCCTCACGGTATTTCGCGAAGACCGGCAGCTGAGAGGAATCCATCATCGCGTGGATATACTGCTGCATACGCGGCTGTTTAATCCCTTCCAGGTTATAACCGACACTCATATTAAAGATGAAGGATTTGGCCTCGCCTTTGGTGCGCGGGTCAAAAATGGCTTCTAACAAATGAAGGGCAAACCAGGCTTTGAGGTATTCGTCGTGGGCTTTCGGCAGGGTAAATTCGGTGGACCATTCGGTGTTGAAACATTCGTCCTGAGCATCGATACACGGCTTTTCGAGCTCCAGTTCATCGAGGATCTGAACCGTTTTCACCTCGATAAAACGGCCGCCGGTCAGCCAGGAAACCACAATATTCTGAGCAAGCTGAGTATGGGGACCGGCCGCAGGGCCGATCGGCGTCTCGCAGGTTTCACCGAAGACGGACATCAGAGGATGCTGATGCTCTCTGCGGTAAAACTGCCGTTCATTGATACCAAAAATGGAACGGCTCGCCTTATATTCTTCAAAGATCCGGTTCAGAAGTTCGCCGAACGGGACGGGACGCATTATATCTCCCATAAAACTCTCCTTGCTGCAATATGAGGGGGCATGCCGGTGGAGCGGGACATGCAACTGTATGCACTCACAGTTGCAACAATTACGCCAGGATTGTTTGCAGCCGCCGATTTCGCGTTCAGAGAAATAAAAAAATGTGAGATAAATCTAATCTTAGAAGCAAAGTGTGAAACAGCTCGCACAGCGCTAAATGAGAATATGAATCAATAAAAAATATCTTTATTACCATGGGATTAACATGTGAATAAGATTCTCAAAAAAAGAAAAAACGTATCACATTGATAATGGAAAAGTGATGTTAACAATTAATGTTATTAATGGGATGGATGTAATAGTGTACATCCGGATTACCCGCGATAATGCTGATAAATCTCCGGCGTATCGATATCGGTAATCACCGCATCACTCGGCATATTCAGGAAACGGTGCGGACCGGCCAGCAGCCGTTTTTTCATGGTATTACCCGCCGGATGTGACAGTGCCGCGAGCAGACATGCGCGGGAGAGCAGCACGGGATGGCCCGGAACTTGCTTGTAACAGGGAAGGAGTGCGGCATCACCGCGCTGTGCCCACAGCGTCTGCCAGATTTCCGGGGTGAGGAACGGCACATCACCGTGGGTGAGAAAACAGTATTCGCTGGTCACCGCCTGTGCGGCCAGGCGCTGTGAGGAGAGCAGTCCGGTTTCATATTCCGGATTATAAAGAATATGAATGCGTTTTACGGACTGATAACGCTCGGCCAGTTCCGCGCCGCGAAAGCCGGTCACCAGGATGACCCTGTGACAAAAATGCAGTGCATTAGCCAGACTGGTATCCAGCAGGGTGGCCCCGCCGCGGCCCCACGGCAGCATCATTTTCCATTCACCCATTCGTGAGGAGAGCCCGGCGGCCGTCATGATGCAGTCTGTTTCCTGCGGGCAATACGGCTTACGGATCGATAAATAGGATAAAGCGGTATCGGCTGAGGTCAGGTGAGACGGCATAATGGATATACACTCCGCTGATAAACATAGAAAGTGACTGATATTCAAAGGATTCGGTAATGACGATGACAACGGCTCTCAATACACAGATCCCTGTCCGAAGTTGCGCCACTATACCTGAACCGCTGCGCCGGTTATGTGATACACATCCGGGCGGCCATGCAATGGTGATCAGTATCGTCGGTGCGGGCGGCAAAACCAGCTGCCTGTTCTGGCTGGCACGGGCTTTTTCCCGGTTAGGAAAAAAGGTGATGATCACCACCACCACGCATATGTTTCTGCCCCGGGAGGGGTTTCCGGTTATTCTCGCCTGTCATCCGGTCCGCCTGCCGGATGCGGTGACAAATCGCGGATCATTTGCCTGTTATACCGGCTGGAACCCGCAGAATAATAAGGTCAGCGGTTTCTCCTCTGCGGATATTAATGCCCTTGCGGAGCAGAATGCCGTTGATGTTATTTTAGCCGAAGCTGACGGAGCTCGCGGTTTTGGTATAAAAGCGCCGGCTGAGCATGAACCTTGCATACCTGATTACAGTGATTGTGTTATTGCTGTGACAGACGGCCGTCTTCTGGGGACGCCTGTCGGGCCTGATAATGTACACCGGTGGTCACATTTCTCTGCCGTTACCGGCTTAAACAGCGGTGATACGCTGGATTTGGGGGCGATAAGCCGCCTGATCCGGCACCCGCAGGGGATGTGGAAATCAGCACCGCCGGATGCATTACGGATCTGGCTGATAAACCGTTTTTCTCAAAATGAGAATTTTTCGCCGGACATACTGGCAGACTGGCTCCGCGGCACTCCGCTGAACGCAGTATGGTTCGGTGCCGTCAGGGAAGATCCCGCAATTACACACATATTGCAGCGACAATAATATCAATGATAAATGCAGGGATATCCATTGAGGTCTGTTTATGAAAATTTTTACCGAAGCAGCGAAGTTGGTTGAGAAAAATTGCCCGTTTGCCATGGCGGAAATTATTGAATGTTCAGGCAGCACCCCCCGTCACAGCGCACAAATGCTGGTGCTGGGGGACGGAAAAACTATCGGTACCATCGGCGGTGGTATGGTGGAGCGCAAAGTGATCGAAGAGGCGGTGGAAGCGCTGCACGAGGGGCGTTCCCGTATGTTTCACGGCCGGATGGCCCGCAACGGGCAGCATGCGGTCGGCTCCGACTGCGGCGGTGCGATGTCGGTATATATTGCGGTACACGGTGTGCGTCCGCGTCTGATCCTGCTCGGCGGCGGTCACGTCAACCGCGCCATTGCGCAGCTGGCGGCTTTTCTGAATATTGATATTCATGTGGCGGATGTGTATGCCGGGAGCCTGGAGCCGGATCTGTTCCCGCCGTCAACCCGCCTGTGGCACGTACCGTCATTTACCGATGCGGTGAATCAGCTCGATCCGCAGCCGGAAGATTATGTGATTATCGCCACTAACAGCCAGGATCTGGAATCCCTCAACTGCCTTATCGAAAAACCGGTGAAATACCTCGGATTGCTCGGCAGCCGACGCAAAGTACAGACTTTCACTAAACAATTAAGCGAATCGGGGGTGTCTGAAGCGCAGCTTTCACGGCTTCATGCTCCGATCGGTTATGATATCGGCGCGGAAACGCCGCATGAAATCGCGATCAGTATTCTGGCCGAACTGCTGCAGGTGATGAATGACGCACCGGGCGGGGCAATGAAACAGAGCCCGGCGGAGATCCGCAGAGTCAGACGGGTGGTGATCCGCGGCGCGGGTGATCTGGCAACCGGCGTGGCTCTGCGTCTCTATCACAGCGGGTTTGATGTGGTGATGCTGGATGTCTGCAAACCAACGGTGATCCGCTGTACGGTCTCTTTCGCCCAGGCACTTTATGACGGCGAAAGCTGCGTGGAAGGTGTTTGTGCCCGCTATGCTCATGATATTGATGAAGTAAACCGCTATCTGAAAGAAGGGGTGATCCCGGTACTGGCAGATGAACGCGGTGAACTGTTACCGGCGCTGCATCCGGATGTGGTGGTGGATGCGATTATCGCCAAACGCAACGTTGCCGGTACACACCGCAAAATGGCACCCTGCACGATAGCGCTCGGGCCGGGCTTTGAGGCCGGTGTGGACTGTGATGCGGTCATTGAAACCCAGCGCGGCCATCATCTCGGCCGGGTGATCACTCACGGCTGTGCAGCACCGAATACCGGTATTCCCGGCAATATCAACGGTAAAACCACTGAACGGGTGTTACGCGCGCCGCACAGCGGCATGATGACCCGTCATGTGAATATCGGTGATCTGGTACACGAGGGGGATGTGATTGCCCGCATCGGCGACACGGAAATTCTCTCACCGATGGACGGCATGGTGCGCGGCCTGCTTAATGAGGGGTTGTGTGTGCCGGAAGGCTTTAAAATCGCCGATGTTGACCCGCGCGGGGCACTGGCTGATTTCCGTTCTGTTTCTGATAAAGCCCGCGCTATCGGCGGCGGCGTGCTGGAAGCCATCATGACCCGGCTGAACAAAATGGACAGCGCACCGGCGTGCTGATAACGGACTTTCCGGGTACGGCAGCGTACCCGGATGATTCAGGCACGGAACAGCATCCCGGCCACTTCCCGGATCAGCTGTAAATTGAGCACAACCAGCACCACAGTGGCGACGGTCCCGAGTACGATCGTCAGCCGTGAGTTAACAAACACCCCCATGATTTTTTTGCTCGAGGTCAGCAGCAGCAGCGGGATCATCGAGAACGGCAGGGCGATACTCAGAAATACCTGAGTATAAATCAGCAGTTTTTCCACCACATCTTCGCGATCACCCCACAGATAAATACAGATAATCACCGGAATCACCGCCAGGCCGCGGGTGATCACACGGCGCAGCCACATCGGCAGGCGCAGATGAATAAAGCCCTCCATCACAATCTGGCCGGTCAGTGTGCCGGTGATTGTGGCATTCTGTCCGGAGGCCAGCAGCGCCACGGCAAACAGCGTCGCTAAGGTGGAACTGGCAATCACACCGACGATATCCGGGTTTTTCAGTGCATCATACAATTGGGTAAACCGCCCCAGATCCGACGGGTCATTACCGAAAAACAGCGCCGCCCCCAGTACCAGCAGCAGGCAGTTGATAATAAATGAAAACCCGAGCTGGATATTGGAATCGATAGTGGCAAAGCGGATGGCCTCGCGCAGTCCGGTTTCGCTGCGGCGATCATACTGACGGGTCTGTACAATCGAGGAGTGCAGATAAAGGTTATGCGGCATCACGGTGGCACCGACAATCCCCAGCCCGATCAGCAGAGCGGAATCCTGTCCGGCGAGTGTGGCGGTAAAGATTTTTTCAGACGGGATAAATCCGCGCATCATATCGCGCAGATTCGGATCAGACAGCGCCACTTCATAGGCGAAAATCACGAAAATCGTTAAAATCAGGACAAACACGAACGCTTCAATTTTGCGGAAACCGAGCTTCATCAGCACCAGCAGCAAAAACACATCCAGCACCGTCAGCAGGACACCGGCCATCAGCGGAATATCAAACAGCAGATTCAGCGCCACCGCACTGCCGATCACCTCTGCGATTTCAGTGGCCATAATTGCCAGTTCAGTGGTTATCCACAGCAGGGCGGCTGTTTTCGGCCCGACCCGTGAACGGGTGGCCTGAGCCAGATCCTGCCCGGTCACGATCCCGAGTTTCGCGCACATCGCCTGTAACAGCATCGCAATCAGGCTGGACAGCAAAATCACCGACAGCAGCAGATAGCTGTACAGCGCCCCGCCCTGAATCGAGGTGATCCAGTTACCCGGGTCCATATAGCCCACCGCCACCAGCGCCCCCGGGCCGGAAAACGCAAACAGCTTGCGCAGAAAACCGGCTTTTGCCCCGGCGACAGGGACGGTATTATTAATTTCAGCCAGACTGAGTTGCGGTGTATTCAGCATGATAAATCCGTCCGTGATCGTAATGATAACCATTATCACTATATCCCTTATCGTGATGCGGGATTATCACATTTGTGCGATCGCCGTCCGGTCAGATTTAGGATGATACCGGGTACGGCGCCTGCCGTAATGCGCTACCCTCTCCGCGCAGGCTCTGTCCAAAAGGAAGAAACATGAAAATCGGCAAGTACACGGTTTATGCCCCGTTTCTGGCGGATGATAAACCCAGTGAGGCGGAAATCTGGGGTGCATCGGTCTGGTTATGGATGCTGTCTCCGCGGCACAGTAAAACACCGCTGCGTGCCCTGGGAAAGCTGCTGCTGCCGCTTATCAAACAAAAACAGTACGTTCTGGTACTGGAAAACAACCAGCCCTGTTTTTTCCTCAGTTGGGGAGCGCTGAGCGCAGAAACGGAACAGCGTTATCTGTCCGGATGTGATGAGTCTGAGTTGTATCAGCAGCTGCGCAGCGGTAACCGTATCTGGTTATTTGACTGGATAGCACCTTCTGATGAGGATAATGAGATGGCGGAGCTTATTATGAGCACGATTTTTCCGGATCAGTGTTTTCGCATGCTGCGCCTGAATGAAAGTGAAAAAAGTATCAGAATCATCGAATTCAAAGGCCATAAACTCAGCGAAAAACAGGCGGCTGAATGGCGTGCCGCACATCCGGTTATGTATCCGCAGAAAGCGCAGCAGAATCAACAGGAGCAGCAATGAAGAAAATCGGTCTGGCCGTTATTATTGTATTATCCGCGGGATGTGCGGATGAAAATATTTATCCTGCCTATACGCCGGATTCCCTGAAAATGCATGCACAGGCCGCGATTAACCGCGATTTTCAGACCGGGGATATTGCTGATCTCACTATCAGTAATATAAAAGAAAATCCGCCGTCCGTAACTGGTAAGCGGAATATCGTTTTTTCGGTATCGTCTGCCGCGACAAACCGGGTTTATCACTGTATCCGTTCTGATTATTCCGTCCGCCGCTTCGGCACCCGCGATCTGAATCCGGAATCACCGGGGCATATGGTGTGTGAGCTTCAGAAAAAATCCTGAGTTTCCCGCCGGAAACCACCCGCAGGGTGTTATCCGTCAGTGAAGGGTGAAAAAAATCAGGGAAATTCCGAGCAGCATTAATAAGACGCCGATAATTTTGTCCGCCAGAAGCTGGCGGCTGAGGATCTTATTACGGATAACCGGATTGGAGAAAAACAGCGCAATTAAGCTGAACCACAACCAGTGAGCAAAAGAA
Organism: Morganella sp. BCCO 40_0007; assembly: GCF_032989665.1. NCBI lineage: Bacteria > Pseudomonadati > Pseudomonadota > Gammaproteobacteria > Enterobacterales > Morganellaceae > Morganella > Morganella sp. BCCO 40_0007. Next base: position 125,396 of record NZ_JAVBIN010000014.1, read on the forward strand.
ATAAAGGCACCGTAGCCGAAATTTATCATCAATGTGTTATCACGGCTGATCACCTGGGTGTATACCGATACCACAAATAACATGGTTTTCGGGTTCAGGGCGTTCACAAAAAAGCCGTTACGGAATGCCCCGGAAGCTGACAGCGCGGGGCTGTCTGAACTGCTGACGGAAATCCGGGTTTTATTGGTAAATGATTTAAACCCGAGCCAGATAAGATAAATAATCCCCAGCGATTTAATCACGGTAAATAACGCCGGTGACTGCATAATTAACAGCGTCACGCCAAATACCGTATAAATCACATGTAACTGCACACCAAAGGCAATACCGAGTGCTGAAAACAGGCCGGTTCTTGTGCCGTACAAATAACTGTTACGGGTGACGGCAGCAAAGTCCGGTCCCGGACTGATCACCGCCAGAGTGGTGATCACCGCGACTGCAATAATTTCATTCATTGTGAATATCCCTGATAAAAACTGACCGGAATAATGAGTATTATTTTTCTCATTATTGTTTCTGTATCTTTATTATCAGTCGTTTGTGAAAGGGATAAAAACGATATATCCTGTCATAAATACGTCAGTTTTTCTCACAGATAACGAGAATGAAATTACCGCCACTTTCCGCATTACGCTTTTTTGACGCCGCCGCCCGGAGCGGCAGTTTTGTCCGCGCCGCAGAAGAATTGCATGTCACTCACGGTGCTGTGAGCAGACAAATCCGTCTGCTGGAAGAGGAACTGGGGATTTCATTGTTTGAACGGCGCAACCGCGCCGTATTCCTGACGCCGGCGGGACAGACGCTGTTTCAGACCACCGGGCGGATCTTCAGTCAGCTTGCACAGACCGTGGAAAAAATACAGCATCAGCAGCGCGATAATGTCATCACGCTTTCCTGTGAGCCGACGATCGCCATGCGCTGGCTGATCCCGCGCCTCAGTCATTTCTATCAGCGTTATCCGGCGATTACCGTCCGGCTGGTCACTGCCGGCGGTGCGATTGATTTTCAGAAAACCGGTGCGGATATCGCACTGCGGCGCAATGATTTCAAATGGCGGCCGGATATTCATGCGGTGAAATTGTGCCGGGAATTTATCGGCCGGGTACAGCGGCCGGGCACCGGAGCCGGTGATGCTCTGCTGATACCGGCGACACGACCGGATGTCTGGCAGACCTGGCAGCACTTATCCGGGGACGATTCTCACCGGCTTCGGACCGTTTCCTATGAACATTTTTATATGTGTATTCAGGCGGCGCTGGCGGGACAGGGGATCACCGTGGCTTCATTTCTGATGGCGGCGGATGAATTACTGTCAGGGCAACTGGCAGCGCCGGGCGGATTTATGACGGACAACACATCGTATTATCTGTTATTTCCGTCAGCGCCGGAAAAAGAGAGTCCGGAATGGATTTTCACATCGTGGCTGCGGACGCAAATTAATGAGAGTCTGGCCGGATTGTCATTACCTGTCAGCGGATAACCGGTAATTGCCTGATACCACCCGTAATCAAACACACATATTTTACCTGTGTCAGACTCATCAGCTGATATTTTGATGTATGCTGTGAGATATGATGGAAAAATTATCTGAATTATATCATTTTATTACCGCGAGCTCCGTTTTATCGGCGGCGATTCTGGTGGTTATTCTGCTGGTCACCTGGTTTCTCGGGCGGCTCATATTTCTGCGCGTGGCAAAACGTCTGCTGTCATTATTTACCAACCTGACTGACGACAGCATGATCCACAGTATTGCCAAGAAGAGCGCATCTGTTGTGTCTGTCACGCTGGTGCTGTATCTCAATAAAATGCTGCCGACGTTCTCAGCAGAAATGAATATTCTGTTTAATACGGTGTGCACTGCATTTCTGATTATTAATCTGGCTTCACTGGTCAATGACGGGCTGGATATCTTTATTCTGCGTCATACCGGACGCTCATCGTACCGGAACAGCTCAATAAAAGGGTATATTGAGATTGCTAAAATCGGGGTGTGGATTGTTTCCTTTATCCTGATTATTGCCTTAATGACCTCGCAGTCACCGCTGATTATTATTTCCGGTTTCGGTGCCGTTGCTGCGGTGCTGATGTTTGTCTTTCAGCACACCTTATTATCCTTTGTGGCCAATATTCTGGTATCCAACGGTAAGGTGCTGAAACTGTATGACTGGATAGAATTACCCGGCAGTAATATCAGCGGTGAAGTGATTGATATTGCACTGCATACCATTACTGTCCGTAACTGGGATAATACAATTTCACGTATCCCGACAAAAGATTTCCTGACTGAAAAATACACCAACTGGCAGCCGATGTTTTCTTCCGGCGGCCGCCGGATTAAACGCAGTTTTTATATTGACCAGTCCTCGGTGTCGTTTGCGGATGAAACCTTATTAGCGGAACTGCGGAATCAGGAAGCCTTTCGTCAGTCTCTGGATGACATTCTGTCGGAAAATACCGGTTACGATGACGTGAAAGAGTGGATGGCCGCAAAAGGCGTCACCAATTTACAGTTATTCCGTAAATATCTTCTCAGCTGGATAAAAATGCGCGGCGATGTGCGGACAGATATGTATCTGGTGATCAGAACAATGTCACCGACACCGGAGGGATTACCGGTTGAAATATACTGTTTTACCCGCTCCACAACCTGGGTTGATTATGAGGAAACCCAGTCGCAGATATTTGAATATGTGAATGCGTCGGCAAAATATTTCCGGCTGGATATTTACCAGCAACCGTCCGGTCATGACCTGGCGAATCTGCGATACAGAGCCGGACGGTGATGTGTCCCGCCCGCAGATAACGGGCAAAAACGAAAAGCCGCTGTAAATACATCCCTGTACGCTCAGGCGCGTCATCCATGACGCGCATGCTTTTCGTTTTCTTTTCCCGTTATCGCGGACTCTGTCCTGAGTGGGTTAACTGCACCTCAAACCCCAGAATCAGGCTCTCCAGGCCGTGCAGAAAGGCCTGTTCACCATCATCACTGTCCATAATGTGCAGGGCTTCCCGCAATAACGGCGGCAGAGTGTCATCCGCTGCTGCGGGACGATCACCCGAAGCCGCGTTGTGCTCCTGCTGCTCCAGCACGGCACCCAGCGTAAAATGACTGACCGCCGAAATCGCATATAACCCGTCCCGCAGGGAAAAGCCGTTGTCGGTCATAAACCGTAACTGGGTTTCCACCGTATCATACTGCTTTTCATCCGGGCGTGTACCGAGATGCACTTTTGCCCCGTCACGGTAACACAACAGCGCCCGGCGGAAACTCATCGCATTATTGCGCAGAAAAGATTGCCAGGACTCACCTTCCGCAGGCAGTGAATAGTCATGATGACGCGCCAGGATTTCCACCGCCAGCGCATCCAGCAGTGCCCGTTTATTTTTCACATGCCAGTAGAGTGTCGGTTGTTCTATACCCAGCTTCTGCGCCAGCTTGCGGGTCGTCAGCCCGTCAATGCCTGTCTCATTCAGCAGTTCCAGTGCTGCATCAATAACCGATTCTCTGTTCAGCCGTGCCATGACTATCTCCTCTGATTTCAGATTGACACTCTATCACTGATAGGGATATATTCCAACTCTATCAATGATAGAGAATTAACACAGGATCTGAAAAATGAATAAACCCGCCGTTATCGCGCTGGTGATTACACTGCTGGACGCGATGGGTATTGGTCTGATCATGCCGGTATTGCCGTCACTGTTGCGGGAATATCTCCCGGAGGCGGATGTGGCAAATCATTACGGCATTCTGCTGGCGCTGTATGCGGTGATGCAGGTCTGCTTTGCACCTCTGCTGGGCAGATGGTCAGATAAACTGGGACGCAGACCGGTACTGCTGTTATCGCTCGCGGGTGCTGCGCTTGATTACACGCTGCTGGCACTGTCCAATGTGCTGTGGATGCTGTATCTCGGGCGGATAATCTCCGGGATCACCGGTGCCACCGGCGCGGTTGCGGCTTCCGTGGTGGCAGACAGCACGGCGGTCAGTGAACGCACCGCCTGGTTCGGACGTCTCGGCGCGGCGTTCGGGGCGGGGCTGATTGCCGGGCCTGCTGTCGGCGGGCTGGCGGGAGATATCTCGCCGCATCTGCCGTTTGTGATTGCGGCGATACTGAATGCCTGCACGTTTCTGATGGTCTTTTTTCTCTTTAAACCGGCGGTTCAGGCAGAAGAGAAACCGGCAGAGCAGAAAGCGGAAAGCGCAGGTATCAGTTTTGTCACACTGCTTAAACCGCTGGCGCTGCTGCTGTTTGTCTTTTTTACCGCACAGCTTATCGGGCAGATCCCGGCCACGGTCTGGGTGCTGTTTACGGAGAGCCGTTTTGCCTGGGACAGTGCGGCAGTCGGGTTTTCACTGGCGGGACTCGGGGCAATGCATGTTCTGTTTCAGGCGGTGGTTGCCGGGATACTGGCGAAACGGCTGAGTGAAAAAACGATTATCTTTACCGGGTTTATCGCCGATGCAACCGCATTTTTACTGATGTCCGCCATCACTTCCGGATGGATGGTATATCCGGTGCTGATCCTGCTGGCGGGTGGCGGGATTGCCCTGCCTGCATTGCAGGGAATTATCTCCGCCGGGGCATCGGCAGCAAACCAGGGCAAATTACAGGGCGTGCTGGTCAGCCTGACCAATCTGACCGGGGTGGCAGGCCCGCTGCTGTTTGCCTTTATCTTCAGTCAGACACAGCAGAGCGCGGACGGAACGGTGTGGCTGATTGGTACCGTACTGTACGGCCTGCTGCTGGCAATCTGCCTGCTGATCAGAAAACCGGCACCGGTGGCGGCAACCTGCTGACCGGCGCTATACAGGCAGCGCTGTTGTGCGGTATGGTGGACGGCATTCGTGCTTATCACCTGCCATGATAAGCCTCAGACACAGAGGAACCGTTATGAAATCACGCGCAGCAGTCGCCTTCGGGCCTGGTTTACCCCTTGAAATTGTTGAAATTGATGTGGCACCGCCGAAGAAAGGTGAAGTGCTGGTGAAAATCAGTCACACCGGGGTATGCCATACCGATGCCTACACGTTATCCGGTGATGATCCGGAAGGTCTGTTCCCGGTAGTGCTCGGCCATGAAGGTGCCGGGGTGGTGGTTGAGGTCGGCGAGGGCGTAACCAGTGTGAAACCGGGCGACCATGTGATCCCGCTGTACACCGCCGAATGCGGTGAGTGTGATTTCTGTACCTCCGGCAAAACCAACCTCTGTGTCGCGGTCCGCGAAACCCAGGGCAAAGGCGTGATGCCGGACGGCACCAGCCGTTTCTCCTATAACGGTCAGCCGCTCTATCACTATATGGGCTGCTCAACATTCAGCGAATATACCGTTGTCGCGGAAGTCTCACTGGCGAAAATCAATCCGCAGGCCAATGCGGAACAGGTTTGTCTGCTCGGCTGCGGCGTGACCACCGGGATCGGTGCGGTGCACAATACCGCGAAGGTACAGGAAGGGGATTCCGTGGCGGTATTCGGCCTCGGCGGTATCGGGCTGGCGGTGGTGCAGGGGGCGCGTCAGGCAAAAGCCGGACGTATCTTTGCTATCGATACCAATCCGTCCAAATTTGAACTGGCAAAACAGTTCGGTGCCACAGACTGCATTAACCCGAATGATTATGACAAACCTATTCAGCAGGTGCTGGTCGAAATGACCAAATGGGGTGTTGATCATACCTTTGAATGTATCGGTAATGTCAATGTGATGCGGTCGGCACTGGAAAGTGCGCACCGCGGCTGGGGACAGTCGGTGATTATCGGGGTGGCGGGTGCCGGAAAAGAGATTTCAACACGTCCGTTCCAGCTGGTCACCGGGCGGGTCTGGAAAGGCACGGCGTTCGGCGGCGTGAAAGGCCGTACTCAGTTGCCTGGAATGGTGGAAGATGCCATGAGCGGTAAAATCGAGCTGGCACCGTTTGTCACGCACACCATGGAACTGGATAAAATCAACGAGGCGTTTGATTTGATGCACGATGGTAAATCCATCCGCACAGTTATTCATTACTGATAACGTATTCAGGGAGATAATATGGAACGGATTGAACACCACGCTTGTTTCGGCGGCAGCCAGGAAGTCTGGCGTCATCACTCTGCGGTAACCGGCACACCGATGACGTTTTCGGTGTTTTTGCCGCCGCAGGCAAAAACAGAAAAATGTCCGGTGCTGTACTGGCTGTCCGGGCTGACCTGTAACGAGCAGAATTTTATCACCAAAGCCGGTGCGCAGCGTTATGCGGCAGAGCACGGTCTGGTGATTGTCGCGCCGGACACCAGTCCGCGCGGCAGTCAGGTGGCGGATGATAAAGAGTATGATCTCGGGCAGGGCGCCGGGTTTTATGTCAATGCCACACAGGAACCGTGGCAGGAACATTATCAGATGTATGATTACATTCTGGATGAGCTGCATACCCTGGTGACAGGGCATTTCGGCACGTCGGAAAAACGCAGTATCTGCGGGCACTCGATGGGCGGACACGGCGCACTGGTACTGGCGCTGCGTAATCCGGAGGCGTTCCTCAGTGTGTCGGCGTTTGCGCCGATTGTGTCACCGTCACAGGTGCCGTGGGGCGAAAAAGCGTTCTCTGCCTATCTGGGACAGGATAAAGCGGTGTGGGAACAGTATGATGCGGTCAGACTGATCGAATCCGGCCACCGCGTCGCGGATGTATTGGTTGATCAGGGGCTTGCGGATACGTTCTTCAGTAAGCAGCTGAAAACCGGGTTACTGAAATCGGCCTGCGAAACACACGCTATCCCGCACACTATCCGTGTGCATGCCGGTTATGATCACAGCTATTACTTTATTGCGAGTTTTATCGCGGATCATATCGCCTGGCATGCGGCACGTCTCAACGCATAAACCCGGTCAGCCGGGTTTTTTCTGCGACAGGTATTTTATCGGTACATGCGGCGTCAGCCAGACGCCGTTATCCGCCAGATAGAACGGATAACCGGTTTTATACATCTCTCCGGCGGCAATGGTGAGTACCACCGGTTTGCCGTGGCGGGCACCGACCGTCAGCGCGGTATCTTCATCCGCACTGAGGTGGACATAATGCCGTGATCCGGCAATCAGCCCCAATTCACAAATATCACTGATAAACCGGATAGCGGTGCCGTGATAAAGTGTGTCCGGCGGTGTCTGCGGCGGATAATCTATCGCCACCTGCCCGGCGGAGTGTCCCTGTGCCGCGCGGATGTACATACCATCGGATGAGATCGTAAACCGTTTTTTATCATTGGTCTGCACTATTTCATCCAGTGTTCCGCGATCAAACGGCGTGCCGTGAACTGTGGCCTGACGCAGCAGTGCGGCAATCTCTGTCCAGCCCTCACCGTCGAGGCTGATCCCGATGGATTCCGGTTTGTGCCTCAGGACATAGCTCAGAAATTTACTGATTTTATCGTATTGATTCATCGTGTTTATTTTATCGTGTTTGCCGGTGATCCGGCGGTGATATCATGGATGAATTATACGCGTCTGCGGCGGTAAAAGGGAGAAAGGACTGCGATAACCCTGCGCTGTATCAGATACTGACGGCGGAATAACCGCCGTCAGTCTGTTTTTAAATAGTACTGAGTTCGCGGTTACGGGTTTCCGCGCCGAGGAAGAGCACCGCGAGAATAGCGATCACTACCGCGGCACTGAAGATCAGGAAAATCGTGCTGACAGCAAACTGATACTGAATCAGGTAACCGGCCAGCAGCGGCCCGAGAATCCCGCCTATCCGTCCGATGGCTGTGGCAGTTCCCGCACCGGTGGCACGGACACTGTCCGGATACTGCTCCGGGGTGTAGGCGTAGAGCGCGCCCCAGGCACCGAGGTTAAAGAATGAGAGCAGCATACCGGAGATGACCAGTGCCGTGGCGGTTTCCGCGCAACTGAAGCCGTACGCGCTGATTGCTGTCCCGGCGAGATAGGTCACCAGCACGAATTTGCGGCCGTAACGTTCAATCAGCCAGGCGGCACTGAAATAGCCGGGCAGTTGGGCGAGTGTCATGATCAGCACATACTGGAAGCTTTTTATCAGACTGAAACCCTTGAGGATCGCCACGCCGGGCAGCCAGAGAAAAATACCGTAATAGGAAAACACCACACAGAACCACAGGATCCACAGCATCAGGGTGGCACGGCGGTATTGCGGCGACCAGATCAGCGCCATTGACTGCGCCACCGTAAGTTTCGGGCGCTCCTGTGCGGTATAGCGGGATACCGGTTCCGGCAGTTTTGCCCGCAGCCAGAGCGCATACAGCGCAGGCAGGGCGCTGAGCAGCATCGCCGTGCGCCAGCCGTAATCCGGGATAACATAATAGGCAATCAGCGCCGCAATCAGCCAGCCCACAGCCCAGAAACTTTCCAGCAGCACAACCACGCGGCCGCGCTCGTGAGGGGCCACGCTCTCACTGACCAGCGTGGACGCCACCGGCAGCTCCCCGCCCAGCCCCATGCCGATAAAAAAGCGCAGCACCAGAACCACCGCCAGCGAACCGGCGACAGCCGTCAGGCCGGAACCGAGACTGAACAGCAGCAGGGTGAGAATAAACACCGGTTTACGGCCTTTTCTGTCCGCCATAATACCGAAAACAAAGGCACCCACAGCCATTCCGGCAGCATTGAGACTGCCGATCCAGCCGAGCTGCGAGGCACTCAGCCCCCAGTCTGCCTGTAAGGCCGCCAGCAGAAATGCCAGCAGTCCGACATCCATGGCATCAAATGTCCAGCCCATCCCGGCTATCCATAACAGCTTGTTACGTGAGGTGGCTGACGCCGCCGTGTGTGTCCGGAGTGTCGTCATGATTGCGGCCTTTTTTATCCGTCAGAAGAAATGTGTTTAGTATACTAAACAATAAAAGTATAAATGTTAATCATAAAATACCGTTTTAAAGAGACGGCAACATATAAAAAGAACGGAAACCGGTGGACAGCGCTGTTTTTAAGGTTATTCCGTTATCTTCATCCGGGGGGCTGTTCTATTATGAAGTGTTATAGTGCTCACAGCCGTCTGCCGGTCTGCGATGCCGGAATTGTGATGATAATAATCAGGGAGTTAAGCAATGGGATTAACCTTTGGCATTAAAAGTACCCTGCTGATCGCCGGTATGGCGGTAACAGCCGGTGCGGCGGGTAAACCGAATGTGATTGTTCAGGATGTAAAACTTAACAAAGCAACGATTTTCCTGCGCGGGGCAGAGCTGAGTAACAGCGCAACACTCAATCTGCCTGCCGGTGACAGTGATATCATCCTGACCAATGTGGCCGGAAACATTAATCCGAGCAGCTTATCCGTTATGCTTGATAATGATGATGTCATTATTCAGTCAATCAATCTGCGCAGCGAAATTGAAAAACCGGTGTATTCAGATGACATCAATGCCATGAAAGCGCAGATTGAGGAACAGGATCTGGCTATTCAGAAGCTGAATATGCAGACTGAAATCAATAACGAGCAGCTTGGCCTGTTGCGTGACCAGAATTTCTTCGGTACCGGCGGTGCGCCGCTGACACAGGAACAATCGGTGCAGAAGCTGGATTTTATCCGCAGTCAGATGGCAAAAATCTATGCGGAACAGCTGGAATACACTCGGCAAATTAATGAAAAAACCGAAGCACTGACTCTGCTGAAAGCGCAGTATGAAGAGAAGATTGCACAGTTTAAGGAACGCCGCACTCAGCTGGTGCTGAATGTGTCAGCGAAAAAAGCGGTAACTGCGGCACTGGATATTGACTATATCACGCCGGATGCGGCCTGGGCGCCGTCCTATGATATCCGCAGCACCGGTATGGATAAGCCGGTGACGCTGACCTATAAAGCGGATGTGATTCAGAATACCGGTATTGACTGGGATCAGGTGGATCTGGTGCTGTCATCCGCTGACCCGGTGCAGAGCATCGCGCCGCCGCAGCTTTATCCGTGGTATTTATCGATGATGAAAGACTACGGTGTGCTGGCCGAAATGACGGCTGCCCCGGCACCGGCGATGATGGCCGATGCGGAATACAGCCGTAACCGTATGGCGAAAAAAGCCCCCGCCGGCGGGATCTCGTCGTTTGTTACCGCAGAGAGTAACGGTATCAGCCTGACCTATACTATCGATAAGCCGTATTCCCTGCCGTCCGTTGCGGAATCCCGTTCACTGACTATCAAGCAGACGGATCTGGACGGAAAATATCGCTATATCACACGGCCTAAGATAGATGAACATGTGTACTTACAGGCGGTTGTGGAAAATGCACCGGCGCTGAATCTGCTCAGCGGTAAGGCGAATATCTATTTTGATAACCGCTATATCGGGCAGACCTATATTGATTCCGGCCTGATCACCGATGAGCTGGAAGTACCGTTTGGTATGAATAAAGATATTCAGGTCAGCCGTAAGGTGGACAATAAGATGACAAAACAGCCGGGTATCCTGGGCTCTGCGGTTGAACAGACCGAAGGGTATGTGATCACGCTGTCATCCTTTGCCAAAGCGCCGCTGGTGGTAACGGTTTTTGACCAGATCCCGGTCAGTCAGGATAGCAATATCCTGGTGAAAGATGTCTCAACGGGTGAAGGTAAAGTGAACAAACAGACCGGTGAAGTGGAATGGAAAGCGGAACTGAAGCCGCAGCAGACAACAGAACTGCCGCTGAATTACACACTGAAATACCCGAAAGATAAACCCGTTAACGGTTTATAATTCCCGCAGGTAACAAAGCAAACGGCCGGGAACCCCGGCCGTTTTTCACAGAAAGAAAAGAAAGATTAGTCGCCGATAACGGTACCGGTTTTACCCTCAATACCCTCTTTGGCTTTATCCAACAATGTAATCAGTGCCTGACGGCCTTTTTTACTGCGGCTGAAAGAGAGCGCGGCTTCCACTTTCGGTAACATCGAGCCCGGCGCAAAATGTTTTTCATCGATATAGCGCTGCGCATCCGCAGAGGTCAGTTTATCCAGCCACTGCTCGTTTGGTTTGCCGAAATTGATGGCAATTTTCTCTACTGCGGTCAGGATAATCAGCATATCCGCATCGATCATCTCCGCCAGTTTGGCACTCGCCCAGTCTTTGTCGATAACCGCGTTGGCACCGTGCAGTTTGTTGCCGTCGCGGATCACCGGAATTCCGCCGCCACCGACGGTGATCACCAGCTGATCGGCATCCAGCATTGCTTTAACTGTTTCTTTTTCAATAATATCAACCGGTTTCGGTGATGACACCACACGGCGGTAACCCCGGCCCGCATCCTCGCGCATCTCAAACCCTTTCAGGGTCAGTGCATCCGCTTCTTCTTTGGTATAGAACGCGCCGATAGGTTTGGTCGGGTTTTTGAATGACGGATCGGCGGCATCGACTTCCACCTGTGTCACAATCGTGGCGACCGGCTTATTGATCCCCCGGCTCAGCAGCTCTTCACGCAGCGCATTCTGTAAATCATAACCGATATATCCCTGGCTCAGAGCCACACAGACTGACATCGGCAGAACCGGCGATTTGGCTTCGGTTTTGCTGGCCGCCTCAAAGGCGCCGGTTATCATTCCGACCTGCGGGCCGTTGCCGTGTGTGACCACAACGCGGTATCCCTGAGCAATCAGGTCGGCGATCACGACAGAGGTGGTTCTGACAGCAACCCTCTGTCCCGGAAGATCATTTCCCAGTGCGTTGCCGCCCAGTGCTAATACGATTGTTTTTTTCATCCTTTTTTACCCGTAATAAATGAGTTGAAACGATAATCGGAAAAATTAATAACACCGGTGCGGTGTTTTAAACGGACGGCGTTTCAGGAAACGGCCGCGGCCGGGTTCAGCCGTAAATTCACCGTCACGGTAAACAATATCACCGCGTGACAGTGTGCAGCGGACAGCACCCTGTACGGTCATACCCTCGTACGGGCTGTAATCTGCGTTATCGTGCAGATCCGCGTGGCGGATCGTGGTTTCCTGTGCCGGGTCGATAATGGTGATATCACCGTCTGAGCCCGGGCGGATCACGCCTTTTTCCGGCCAGATACCAAACAGTTTTGCCGGCATCGCACTGGTCAGGGAAACAAAGTGTTCCGGCGAAATCCGTCCCTGCATCACGCCCGCAGAAAACAGCAGTAACATGCGGTTCTCAACGCCCGGCAGGCCGTTCGGACAGCGGGTGAAATCCCCGCCGGACAGCGCCAGACGCTGCTGATACGGGAACGTGCAGTGGTCGGTGGCGACCACATCAATATCGCCGTCATCAATACCCAGCCAAAGCGCATCCGCTTCCCGGCGGTTACGCAGCGGCGGGCTGAGAATAAATTTCAGGCCGTCATCACGCTCATAACAGCGCTCATCAAGGAACAGATACTGCGGACAGGTTTCTATCCAGACCGGCTGATGACGGTCTTTCGCCATCTTCAGGTAATCAAGACCTGATCCGTTGGAAAGGTGAACAATATAGAGCGGCGCATTGCCGCAGATCCGGGCCAGGTTGATCATCCGGCCGATAGCTTCTGTTTCGCATTCCGCCGGACGGCTCAGGGCATGGAAAATCGGCGAGGTCTGACCTTTTTTCACAAATTCCGCCTTGCGCTGCGCAATCACCGCGTCATTTTCCGGATGCACGGTGGTCAGTGCCCCGGAACGGTTAAGCTGTTGCAGAGCGCGTAAGATATCCGGATCATCCAGTTTGTACTGATAGGTCAGATAGAGTTTAAAACTGCTGATCCCGTCCGCCACCATCAGCGGGATTTCCTTTAAAATATCGTCATTGATATGCTGGATGACGCCGTGAAAACTGTAGTCGATAACGGCACGTCCTTTGGCGTAGCGGTGATAATTCTCGAGCTGGTGGTGCAGTGAACAACCCGCCGGACCAAATCCCATATGATCGATAATGGTGGTGGTACCGCCGCAGGCTGCCGCACGCGTGCCGGTGTAAAAATCATCACAGCTGCGGGCAAGGCCGACATCAATATTAAAGTGGGTATGAACATCAATACCGCCGGGAAAAACATAACATCCCTGTGCATCAATAATCCGGTCATTTGTCTCCGGTACAATATCCGGTGCAACCTGTGAGATCAGGCCGTTTTCAATCAGAACATCCTGCCGGTATTGTCCGTCCGCATTGACAACGGTGCCGTTGATAATAACTGTGCGCATAGGGGGTACTCCTGAAAAAGCCCCGCACATCTGTACGGGGCCGGTAAGACATAATTATTTTTTCAGTTCAGCCATGTAGCTTAACGGAATGGCCGCATACATTGCCGCACAGGTCACCAGGTGATCTTTCCATGTTTTTTCGTTTGGTGCGTGTGCTTCAGGCTCTTTACCCGGACCAAAACCGATGACCGGAATGCCGTGACGACCCATGATAGAAACACCGTTGGTGGAGAAAGTCCACTTATCTACAACCGGCTCTTTATTGAACAGGCCGCGGTAAGCGCGATCCAGCGTCTTCACGGTGAAGTGATCTTCTTCCACTTTCCAGGTCGGGAAGTAGCACTCTGTCGGATAGACCAGACCGGTCCAGGACGCACGCTCATAGGTGTACATAGACACGACGCCTTTCGCGGCTTTGACTGCCGGTAATGCGCGGATTTCGTCCAGTGCGCCTTCCCAGGTTTCGCCCCAGGTCAGACGGCGGTCGATAGAAACCGCACAGCTGTCAGCAACGGCACAGCGGCTTGGTGAGGTGTAGAAAATTTCAGAAACAGTCAGTGTGCCCTGGCCGAGGAAATCATCGTGTGCCAGACGTTTTGACAGCTCCTGCAATTCGCCCAGAATCGGTCCCATTTTGAAGATAGCGTTATCACCGCGCTCCGGTGCGGAGCCGTGGCAGCTGATCCCCGGAACATCAATGCGGATTTCCATACGGCCGCGCTGGCCGCGGTAAATCTGACAGTCTGTCGGTTCGGTACTGACCACGAATTCCGGTCTGATTTTGTCCTGCTCGATAATGTACTGCCAGCACAGACCGTCACAGTCTTCTTCCTGAACGGTCCCGGTCACCAGCAGGGTGTACTGATCTTCCAGACCTAAGTCTTTGATAATTTTACCGGCATAAACCATCGATGCCATGCCGCCTTCCTGGTCAGACGTACCGCGTCCGCCGATGATTTCATCGTTTTCCATACCTTCGTACGGGTCGAATTCCCAGTTTTTGATGTTACCGATACCGACGGTATCGATATGCGCATCCATTGCGATCAGGTGCGGGCCGTGACCGATATAGCCCAGAATGTTCCCCATCGGGTCGATATCCACTTTATCAAAACCGACTTTTTCCATCTCTTCTTTGATGCGGTGAATCACGCGTTTTTCATCACAGCTTTCGCTGGGAATTGCCACCATATCGCGCAGAAAGCGGGTCATGTCTTTTTTATAGTGTTCAGCTTTTTTGACAATTTCATCGAACGGGATTTGCTTAGCCATGTTTCAATACTCCAATTAGTTAATATTTCTGCGCCGGGTTTTTACCTTCCCAGACAACTTCACGGTAATGTTTGGTATCTGTATCACCTTCGGTATTGATCACGAGGATGACGGAATCACTGTTCAGGCCGAGTTTTGCCATCAGTTCCGCACGTTCCGGATGATAGTTAACCGCCGCCAGCACACCGAGACCGACGGCGCCGGATTCACCGGAAATCACACGGTGGTCTTTGCCGTACGGGTTACCGAGGACACGCATGCCGAGGGCGGCCACCGCATCTTCACAGGAGATAAACTGTGTTGCGCAGTTACGCATCAGATCCCAGCCGATAGGGTTCGGCTCGCCGCAGGCCAGACCGGCCATGATGGTGGCCATATCACCGCCGACATTGACGATTTCGCCTTTCAGGCTGGAGCGGTAGAGGCAGTCAGCCAGATCCGGCTCGACGATAATAGAATGCAGATCTTTTGCCCCGAACTCATCGACCAGATAGCCCAGCACGCCGCCGGCCATCGCACCCACACCGGCCTGTAACAGCACGTGGGTCGGACGCTGAATCTTCATCTCTTTCATCTGGGCAACGGCTTCGGCAGCCAGCGTGGTATAACCCTGCATAATCCAGGTCGGGATCTTGGTGTAACCTTCACAGGCGGTATCCTGAACCACGAGCCAGCCGTGTTTTTTGGCATTTTCCATGGTGAGACGGACGGTATCGTCGTAGTTCATGTCTGTGACGATACACTCCGCCCCGAGGCCGGTAATGTGATCCACACGTTCCTGTGCTGAGCCTTTCGGCATATACACCACTGCTTTCTGACCCAGAGCGCGTGCCGCCCAGGCCACACCACGGCCATGGTTGCCGTCAGTGGTGGTGGCGAACGTCATTTTTTCAGTCAGGGTGTTTTTGAGTTTCTCGAAAGAGAAATCATCAATATCCATGTTGTACTTTTCGCACAACAGATGGGCGATGGCATAAGAGCCGCCCAGAATTTTGAATGCATTCAGATCAAAACGCTGTGACTCATCTTTCACCAGGATGCTGCGCACGCCGAACAGAGCGGCGAGATCGGTCATGTCATACAGTGGCGTCGGATGGTAACCCGTAATTTTCTCATGAAACTTCAGCGCTTTATGTGCTTCTTCACGGGAAAAAAGCGGGGAGTGTTTACCGTTGAAATAACGGTTATCTGAAATATCTAACTTCAGTGAGAAGACAGACATAGAGCCTCACCTCATATCATCGGGAAAATAACCCGGCCGGTGACGGCCGGGCTCCGGATTTATAAAATACGTTTACGTGCGTTTTTCAGCAGCTGCTCAAGAACCAGGGCCGGCTGCGGGAATTTGCGGGCCAGAATCATGGCGGAGATGATATACGGCTTCCAGCTGGCTTCTTTGTAAGTGGCGATACGGTATTTTTCGAATACGGCTTCTTCCACTTCGCCTTCCTTACAGGAAACGCCGGTGATATCCGCAGGCAGACAGTGCATGTACAGCGCTTCGCCGCCTTTGGTCAGCTTCATCATCTCTTCAGTGCAGTGCCAGTCTTTGTGGTTGGCGTTCTGTGCCAGGCAGCGCTGCTCAAGGGCTTTCAGGCCGTCATGGTCATTGGCGCGCAGCAGTTCGGTACGGGTTTCCATGACTTTGTAAGGCGCCCAGGATTTCGGATACACGATATCCGCATCTTTGAACGCTTCTTCCATGGAGGTGACTTGTTTAAAGCTGCCGCCGGACTGTCTGGCGTTATTTTTCGCCACATCGATAACGTCAGGGATCAGGTCATAACCTTCCGGATGCGCCAGGGTGACATCCATACCGTAACGGGTCATCAGACCGATGATGCCCTGCGGTACAGACAGTGGTTTACCGTAGCTTGGTGAATACGCCCAGGTCATGGCGATTTTTTTGCCTTTCAGGTTTTCCAGTGAACCGAAGTGCTCACGTAACCAGGCCAGGTCAGCCATAGACTGTGTCGGGTGGTCGATATCGCACTGGAGGTTAACCAGTGCAGGACGCTGCGGCAGTACGCCTTCTTCAAAACCTTCATCCAGTGCCGCGCCCACTTCACGCATATAGGCGTTACCGGCGCCGAGGTACATATCATCACGGATACCGATAGCATCCGCGCAGAATGAAATCATATTGGCCGTTTCACGTACGGTTTCACCGTGGGCAATCTGTGACTTACCTTCGTCGAGGTCCTGCTGGGCCAGGCCGAGCATATTCAGTGCAGAGGCATAAGAGAAACGGGTACGGGTGGAATTGTCACGGAAAACAGAGATGCCGAGGCCATTTGTGAATACGTTGGTTGCGATGTTATCGGCACGCAGCCCTTTCAGTGCGGCTGCAATATCAAGCACCATCGTCAGTTCATCCTGACTCTGTTCCCAGGTAAGTAAAAAATCCTTCTGATGAAGATTCGATTTCAGTCTGGCGATATCTTTCAATAATTCATTAACGTTTTTCATCTTTAAATCCTATGTGAAATGGCCGGTGACAATTGAATATGCAGTGAGAAGAAGGCATTTCTGCATGTGTACTGTGACTATTAACAATAAGCATGCCAAATCAGCCGGAATGATCTGCCGGGGGTGAAACGCAGGGCGAAATCGGGAGGGTGATCACAATTATCAGGGCGTAATGACCTGTTTATGTGTGACAAATACGAATAAATCTTATTTTCATCAGCGGCGAAAAGTCACCGGAGTCAGACCGGTGAGAGAGCTGAACCACCGGAACCGGGGCCAGAATGATAAACAGCCGGGCGGATTTATCATATTGATAAAATAGAGTGACGGAGATTCCAGTTTCATTATCAAATCTGAAGAAAAGTGTGATTTTTGTACATACGTTGGAGTTTCGGTGATAAAAATCTGGCAGTCTCGTGCTATCAGCGGGTGGTAATTCAGCCTGTTGATAAATAACTATAATAAAATCATTAAATTGTCGCGTTATGTACTTTCTTTTAGTTATGTCGTTTTAAGAGCATAGGAAGTCGTAAGCATGATTACTGAAAAATCACTATCTGTACTGATGCAGATACAGCCGACGATTGTTCACTTCAGCAAGATGCTCGCCAGTGTGTTACAGCTTGATGTTGAAATCGTTGATGACAAACTGACAAGGATTGCCGGAACGGGGCTGTTTAACCAGCACCTCGGACATCGTCTGACCAATAATTCCCAGCTGCTCCGCTATGTGCTGGACACCAAAAAAGAAAAGATCGTCACGCACTCCTGTTTTGATCCGCTCTGTATGAATTGTGCGGATAAAGATAACTGCAAGGAGAAAGCGTTTATCGGTACACCGATCATTTTTCAGGATCGCTGTATCGGGGTTATCAGCCTGGTGGCCGTCACATCCGAACAGCAGGAGCGTATCCGGGATAACATCCATGACTTCTCGGATTATGTGCAGCATATTTCCAATATTTTTGTTGCCAAACTGCTGGATGAGCAGGAAGGACGTAATGCCTCGCAGAAGGTATTACTGAGCCTGATAGAGTTTATGGATCAGGGCGTTCTGATCCTGGATGAGGCAAATCACCTGAAATTTGCCAATCCGCATGCTCTGAAAATCCTCAGTGTCCCGTACGAGAAGATTTCCGGCAAAACCATTGCCATCCGCCCGCTGACCTATTTCAAAAGTCTGAACCGCGGGCATTTGCAGCATATTGTCTCCTGGGAAGGGGAGAGCAATATTATTATCGGGCAGCTTCATGTGGTTAACGGCTGTCAGATGTTCCTGATGGCGTTCCATCAGTCTCATGCGGCGATTGATATGAATGAAGTGCGCCGCGATGAAAACGGATTGATGATTGAACATCTGGTCGGGGAATCCGAGCCTATCCGTCAGCTGAAACACCTGATTTCCCGTGTGGCACCCAGCCCGTCGAGTATTCTGGTCACCGGCGAAAGCGGCACCGGAAAAGAAGTGGTGGCACGGGCGATTCACAAACTGAGTAACCGCAGTGAAAAACCGTTTATCGCCATCAACTGTGCGGCGATACCGGAGCAGTTACTGGAAAGTGAATTATTCGGCTATGTGAAAGGCGCCTTTACCGGTGCATCCGCCAACGGAAAACAGGGTTTGATCCAGGCAGCGGATAAAGGCACGCTGTTCCTTGATGAAATCGGCGATATGCCGCTGATTGTTCAGGCAAAATTATTACGTGCGATAGAATCACGTGAAGTGCAGCCGATTGGCTCAAGCCGGACAATTCCGGTGGATATCCGGATTGTTTCCGCGACCAACCAGAATCTGGAGCAGTTTGTCAGCGAAGGCAAATTCCGCGAGGATCTCTATTACCGCCTCAATGTTATCCCGATTGCCCTGCCGCCGCTGCGTGAGCGTTACGGCGACGTGGAACTGCTGGTGCACCATTTCCTCAATGTGCATACCAAGCGCCTCGGCCTGGTGTATCCGGGGATTTCGGATGAAGTGATGGCGGTCATTAATGCATGGCCGTGGCCGGGTAACCTGCGTGAACTGAGTAACCTGATGGAATATCTGGTTAACGTGGTGCCGCCGGGAGAAGTGATTGATATTTCGCTGCTTCCGCCGAACTTCGCCAGACATGCGGGACAGATGATAAGCGGGACGGCCGCACCGGTTCAGAATACCGGGGATATCCACCGCAGTGAAATTACCATTCCGGTCAGAAGCGTACCTGCGGCAGCAGCGGATGAGGACCCGGCACTGCACGGGGAAACCATGCTGGAAGAGATGGAAAAACAGATGATCCGCGAGGCACTGCAACGCTATGACAATAAACGTCAGGCGGCAGAAGAACTGGGGATCGGTATCGCCACGCTGTACCGGAAGATTAAAAAGTACGAGTTATCCGCCGGGTAGCAGTAAGCGGAAGAAAAAATGTGTGCCAAAGCCGCACGGAAGTTACCGTGCGGCTTTTTTGTATCAGATAACGGTCATGATCTGCTCTTCCGGCAGACGGGATTTCGGCAGTGCGGCGTTAAAGTCATCCTCTTTGCGGTAACCGAGCGACACAACAGCCACCGGTGCCAGCCCTTTGGCAGACAAACCAAATTCGGTATCCAGGGTATCAAAATCCATCCCTTCCATCGGAACGGCATCCACACCCAGTGCGGACGCACCCAGCAGTAATGTCCCCATGTTCAGGAAAACCTGTTTTGCCGCCCAGTGCGGCAGATCACCGAGTGTCTCTTTATGGAGATTAACAAAGAAAGTCCGGCCGCCGTTATTCATGGCTTTGTGCTCCGGCGTGGCGTAACGGCCGTCTTTGTCTTCCTGCTCCAGCACGCTGTTCATATAAGCTTCATCAACATCTGTTTTTGCGCACAGCAGCACAACGTGAGAGGCATCAGTGATTTTTGCGGTATTAAACTCAAAACCCGGGCGGGTGGATGCCGCGATCCGGTTTTTTCCTTCCTCACTGGCCGCAATAATAAAATGCCACGGCTGGATATTGACGCTGGACGGACTGTAGCGCAGCAATGTCTTGATACTGTTCATTACCTCATCACTGATTTTTTTCGCCGGATCGAATGATTTGGTGGAATAACGCTGCATTACAGCCTGAGTGATGGTCATGATGACGTCCTTATAAGGTAATTTACATTAATAGGCGCAATGATAAACTACGATATGTTTTTAACAAGTACGTACATTTTTGGTATATAGGTACAAAATGGATACTGTCAGAAAGACGCGTTATGAATCGTATGCCTATGAAGCCTGCCCGGTTGAGGCAACACTGGAAATGATGGGCGGAAAGGGCAAGGGAATGATCCTTTACCATCTGATAAGCGGCACCAAACGCTTTAACGAGCTGAAACGGCTCCTGATATTTATTACCCCGCGTATGCTGACAAAACAGTTACGGGAGCTTGAGATGGCGGGGCTTGTCCACCGTAAGGTCTATGCGGAGGTGCCGCCGAAAGTGGAATACAGCCTGACAGACGCCGGGCAGTCGCTGGTGCCGATATTACTGATGCTGAAAAGCTGGGGGGAAGAGCATGCTCTGCCGGTACTTTTACAGCAGCAGACACCGCAACCCTGACGCCGGGCGCGGTATCTGTTTTCTGCGGTTTACTGATTCCGCTGGAGTTTATCTGCCGCATCGGCAACCATCTGATAACCGGTGCAGCGGCACAGGTTACCGGCCAGGCCGTGGCGGATCTGACGGATGGTCAGGGTCTGCCCTTTGTGTTTTTCCAGCAGAGCGGTGGTCATCATAATCAGGCCCGGGGTGCAGAACCCGCACTGTACTGCGCCGCCGTCCGCATATGCCTGCTGTACCGCAGACGGTTTCCCGTGTTTCATCTCACCTTCGGCGGTACGGATCTGTTTACCATCTGCCCAGACCGCCAGATAGAGGCAGGTATCCACCGCGATACCGTCGATAAGCACCGTACAGGCACCGCATTCACCGACAGAACAGCCGTGTTTGACACTGATAAGCCCCTGTTCACGCAGGACGTCCGATAACCGTGCCGCCGGTGATACTGTCAGTTCCCGTAACTGGCCGTTCAGTGTGCAGCTGATGGTTTTCCATTCTTTGATATTCATGCGATTTTTTCTCCCGTACGTTCAGCCGCGGCGCGGATCACCCGTTCGCTCAGGACACGGATCAGGTGTAAACGGAACTCTTTTTCTGCCCGCCACGAAGTACGCGGGGCGACATCCTGCTCAATGGCCTGACTGACAGCTTTCAGGGTGTCTGCGGTGACCGGTTTCCCGATCGCGGCCGCTTCCGCGTGTTCACAGCGGACCGGCGTCGGTGCCGCAACACCGAAAGCAAGGCGCAGTTCCTCAAAACGTCCTTCTCTGATATCACACAGCGCCGCGCAGTTAATGGTGGCGATATCCATCGCGCCGCGCATGGCATATTTGTAAGCGGCAGAGCCCTTATTGCGGTAATTCTCCGGTGAAAAATGGAACGCAATCAGCAGTTCACCCGGTTCAAAGGCCACTTTTCCCGGCCCGGTATGGAAACCGCGCAGCGGTCTGCGGCGGATGCCGTCCGGGGTTGCGATTTCCAGTTCTGCCTGATAAATCAGTGACGGGCAGGCGGAGTCACCGCTGGTGGCGCCGTTACAGATATTGCCGCCGTAAGTGGCAACGTTGCGGATCTGCGGTCCGGCAATCGTGGCTGCGGCTTCACTCAGCGCCGGCAGACACTGATTGATCACCGGGCTGTCAATCAGTTCGGAGAAGGTGGTTGCGGAGCCGATGCGGATATGTCCCGCCTCATCACAGCTGATCCCGCGCAGTTCCGGTAAATCATGGATATCAACAATATGACGGAAGCGTTCATTGAGGTGATGAAGCTGGATCAGCACATCCGTTCCGCCCGCCAGCAGTCTGGCCTGCGGATTGTCCGTCAGCAGTGAGACTGCGTGTGCGATACTCTCCGCGCGGTGATACGTTTCAAAATCATACATGGCAGTTACCCCCTGATTAGTCCGGCATTGACAAATTCCCGGTACAGCCGTTTTGGTGTCAGCGGGATAGTATTGACAGAAATCCCCGTCGCCATGCGCAGGGCATTACGGATAGCGGCCGCCGGTGAAATAATCGGCGGTTCGCCCAGGGATTTATGGCCGTAGGCGGACTGCGGCTCGTAGGTTTCGACAAACCCGCACTCCAGATCCGGCAGGTCAACCATGGTCGGCATCTTGTAGTCGAGCAGGTTCGGGTTATGGACAACCCCGGATTTTTCGTTGATCAGCATCTCTTCAAACAACGCCCAGCCAATCCCCATTCCCATCCCGCCGTGAACCTGGCCTTCTGCCAGCTGCGGATTCAGAATACGGCCGGAGTCGTGCATATTAATGATCCGGTTAATGGTTATCTGACACATCGGAATATCCACGGTGATATCCACAAAGGTACAGCCGAACGCCGGCGGGTTGGTCTGTGTTTTGTGAGAGGATTCGGCAGAGAGCTGACCACCGATCTCCTGATGATAAAAACTGTGCATGGCCACTTCCGCGACGGTGGTGACAACCACATCCGGCTGTGCCTCAAGCACCACATTGCCGTTAAGAATCGTCATATTAAAGGCGGCCTGATGTGTCATCAGCGAGGCGTGATCGAGAATTTTCTGCCGCAGTGACAGCGCCGCTTCTTTCAGTGCCGGTGCGGTGACATAACTCTGCCGTGACGCGAAGGCGCCGGGATCAAACGGGGTGATATCGGTATCCTGGGTGGAGATCATCTGAATGGTACTGACCGGCACACCAAGGGTTTCCGCCACCATCTGTGAGAACACGGTATCCGAGCCCTGACCGATCTCCGTTGCGCCGACCTGCACATTGATATTACCGTCCTGGTTCATCAGCAGACGGGCACTGGCGATTTCCACGCCGACCGGATAGGTATTGGACGAATAACTGAAGCAGGCCACGCCGACTCCCCGGCGGATATCCCCGCGTGTTGCCAGTGCTTCCGCTTTGCGTTCATCCCAGCCGAACAATTCTTTACCGCGCTCCAGGCACTCAACCAGCCCTGCACTGTAAATGGTTTTTTTATTAACCGGATTACAGTCTCCTGACCGTGCCGCATTGCGCAGACGGATATCCACCGGGTCGATATTCAGCTGTGCGGCGGCATCATCCATCAGGCATTCGAGAGCAAACGTGACCTGCGGGGCGCCGTAGCCGCGCATTGCCCCCGCTGACGGGTAGTTGGTATAGACGGTGGCGGCGGAATAGCCGTAGTCGCAGCGCGGATAAAGATACGGGATCTTATTACCGCCGGCGGCGGCAATTGAGTGTCCGTGAGAGGCATAGCCGCCGGTATTGGACAGCACATCAAGATGATAGCCGTTCAGGGTGCCGTCAGCGGTCAGTCCCATTTCCGCATCGATATGAAAGGCGTGACGGGTGCGGGAGGCAAAGAAACACTCTTCGCGGCTCAGTTCCACTTTCACCGGAATACCGCCGAGTTTCAGGGTCAGCCAGGCTGCCATCGGCTCTTCCAGCACATCCTGTTTGTTGCCGAATCCCCCGCCGATATAAGGCTTAATCACCCTGATATGCGACCACGGTATATCCAGCGCCTGACCTGTCACACGGCGGACAATGTGCGGGATTTGTGTGCTCGACACCACGGAAATCTTATTATCCGCCTCCTGCCAGGCATAACAGGTGACGCCTTCCATATGGCAGTGCTGGACAACCGGGGTATCAAAATGGCCGCGGAACTGAAACGGCGACCGGCCGACCGTTGCTCTGGCACTCTCCGCATTGATGGCAGTGCGTTTCAGCAGGTTACCGCTGCTGTGGATTGGCGGGGCATCTGCGGCCAGCGCCGCTGCCGGTGAGGTGATAACCGGCAGTTCGTCATAAGTGACGCTAACAAGCGCCGCCGCTTTTTCGGCGGTCAGTTCATCGCGGGCAACCACAATCGCCACACCATCACCGTGATGGCGCACATGGCGGTTCAGCAGCAGGCGGTCTGCCACATCCCGTTTAGACGGCTCCAGGGACCAGGCGTGACCGGCGGTGGCGAACGGGATCTGCGGTACGTCATCACAGGTAAATACCGCGACCACGCCCGGCATGGCCAGCGCCCGGGAGGTATCAACGGAGGTCACTGTCCCGTGAGCAATAGTGCTGCGGACATATTTGGCGTAGTGCATACCCGGCATCGGCAGATCATCCGTGTAGCGCGCCCGCCCTGATGTTTTGCTCAGAGCATCAACGCGCAGGTACGGTGTACCCAGCACGCGTTTTCCGACTGCTTCAGACATTATTATTTCTCCGGTTTCAGGAAAAAGTAAGCATGTACAAAAACAAGCAATAAATACGCCAGCAAAGAGAAAAACAGTAAGTTATCGGGGGATTTGTGACTGAGGTAAAAAAAATAAGAGGAGCGGGCAGGGAACAGCGGATTTTCCTGCCGGTCTTTCTCTCATATTGAGAGAAATATATATCTGAATTGATAATTTCGGGAGGACTGAGAAGCAGAATGATAATTTACAGTTTGATAGTGTTACTAATCATATTATGTGTAATAAACCTGATAAATTCTGTCACTTTTTAATTATGAAGAGATAATAGATTGCTAAGAAAATAATGATAGTAATCAGCCTGAAAAAGGAACTGAATCCCGCTCGCATAATTGAAAAAAAGAGAATCCATAACAGGATAATTCATTTATACTTCTGCAAATCATCTCGGATAACAGCCGGTTATCTGTTTATTCTGTAAGTGTCATTTTATTTTCGTATTTACAGAATAGTTGTCTGCGGCTGTTAATCGATTTTATCCGTGAATAAGATATAATGCCGCTTCCGGTACAATTATGCCCCTATTCTTTTTCTGACATACGGATACCGGTTGATACTTATTTTTAAGAATTGTTACAGGCTGTCCGGTAAATGTCCGGGACGGTTTTGTACAGTAAACTGACTAATTTATGTTCTCGGCCTGTGATAAACAGACAGGCAGAACAGAATAATAACGACGCCAAATCGTTGACGCTGACAAGCGCGGAAATTCAGATTGTGCGGCTGCAGTAAGGTGTTCGGATAACAAAAAACGAATAGTTCAGACTCGCCCGCGACGTAGTGTATGTTACATAAGCCTGAGTTGTGACACGTCAGAGTTTATTTTCCCAGGCTCTGGCTATACAATTGGTGCCTATTTTTGCACAACGCAGCAGTGGCCAAATTATTTCTCTAAGGTGAAACTATGTTATCCAAGACAGCACTGAACAAAATGGCGGGGATACTCCTGTTAGGAGGCGTTGTAACCCTGTCCGGCTGTTCATTAATGACACCCCCTGCGCCGAAGCCTGCGGCACAACCGGTTCAGCCGGTAATGCAGGAGCCGGTGAGAACAACAGCACCTTTGCCAAAACCTGAATTACAGCAACCTTCCGGACAGATTTCGCCTGAGCTGAGTATGTGTGTCAAAGAACTCGATTCGCTCAAAACTATCTCTCCGAAAGATTACAGTCAGATGGTCGCCGGTTTCAGTGAAATCAGCCAGATCAACAGGCTGTATCGTCAGCTCGAAAGAACCGCCAGCCCGGATACGCTTAAATTACTGAAAATGTCGATTGAAGCGAAAACCAAAGTGATGTGCGCGCAGGTTCGTTATTATTCTGTTCTGTCTATTGAGAATACCCTGGAGAAGGTTAACGGGTTATGAGACTGAACATTAGGTTGTGTATTACTGTCGCGTTATTTGCGGCAGTGCAACCGGCAACTGCATCTGAATTTAATCAGGTTATCGAAGATTTTGACCGTTATATTCAGACTGAAAACGAATCAGGCAATTTTCCGGTATCAGTAAAGCAACCTAACAGGCAACCCGAAAGACGGGTTACACCGGCAGTAAAAAAGGCAGGGAAAGCCACTCAGTCACAGCGTAAGCGCGAACGTAGTACCGTCCGCACAGAAAAACGCACGGTTTCATCCGTGCAGGAACGCAGCACAACGACCCCGGTATCCGTACCGGCACAATGCGAAACCATTGTGGTCAGGGAACCGGTTGTTGTGACAAATCCTGTTCCGGTCGGATATCCGCAGTGGTCACCGGCTTATCTGATTCGCGACAGTCAGAAATGGAGCGGGAAACACCGGGGGTTTGTGTTCTCACCTGTTCCCGGCCGTATGACCTCCTCACTGACACTCACACCGGAAGTCCTGTTTGCCGTCCTGGGTGAACCTTTCCGTTCAATGACGTATTTCTCTGATTTACCGCTGACGGTTGCCCGTGTGCTGGAACCGCAAACCTGGTTTATCCCGTCGGACCCGCAGAAAAAACTGCGTATCACCCGCCTGAAACTACAGGATGTGAAACGCGAGCTGGCGTCATTGAACGAAAAGTACCGGAATGTTCAGCGTGATTATGAACAGGCCCTCGCCGATATTGCGAAAAAAGAGACAGAACTGAAAAGTCTGACTCTGGCAAACAATGAGTTACAGGCTGCGGCACAAGGGAATAACGCCAGCCTTACCGCAGAGCTGGAAAAAAACCGGAAAACCATTGATTCACTCAATCAGCAGATAAGTGAAAACCTGGCGCGTCATGGTCAGGCGGAAAGTCAGGTGACGGTTCTGACATCAGAAAAAGCAGATCTGGAAAAACAGATCGCGGCACTGAATCAGGAAAAAGTGCAGTCAGATAAAAATCTCGCACTGCTGGCAGACAAAAATGCTGATATGGCAAACGTTATGCGCAAGCTGGCTGATCTGGAAAAACAGCTGACACAGCGGGATGCGGAAAAACAGCAGCTGAATGATAAGATTCTCGCGCTGACCGGCGAAAACAGTAAACAGAGTAATGCACTGAAAAAAGATCTGGTCACACTGACATCAGAAAAAGCGGATCTGGAAAAACAGATTGCGGCACTGAATAAAGAAAAAGCGCTGTCAGATAAAAACCGTGCACTGCTGGAAGATAAAAATGCCGATATGGCAAAAGTGGCGCAGAAGCTGACTGAGCTGGAAAAACAATTGAAAGATCAGGATGCGGAAAAACAGCTGCTGACAGCAAAACTGCAATCTCAGGAAACGGAAAACAGCAAACAGTCGGCGGATCTGAAAAAACAGATCACGACGCTGACAACGGATAAATCCGCGCTTGAAAAACAGATTGCACAGCTGGATTCAGAGAAAAGCCAGGCAGAGAAAAACCTCGCACTGCTCGCGGGTAAAAATACCGATCTTGCAAAAATTACGCAACAGCTGACGGCTACAGAAGATAAGCTGAAACAAAGCGATGCGGAGAAAAATGCGCTGGCTGCACAACTGGCAGTGCAGGGTAACGACAGTACAAAACAGGGTGCGGAACTGAAAAAAGTTCTCGATGGCCTGACGGCAGAAAAAGCCGCACTGGAAAAACAGATCACAGCACTGACGGCAGATAAAAGCTCAGCTTCAGCTAAAAATACAGAACTGCTGAATGTAAAAACCGCAGAAATGCAGAAAGCCGCAGTACAGATTGCTGAGCTTGAAAAGCAGCTGAAAACCGCTGAGGCAGAAAAACAGCTGGCCGCGCTTGAATTATTGCAAAAAACGACCGATAACCAGCAACTGAATACACAACTGCAAAAAAATCTGACGGCACTGACCGCAGATAAAGTGGCGCTGACCGGGCAAATCTCCCGGCTGACAGAAGCGCAGGCACAGGCTGAGAAAAATATTGCGCAGCTGAGTAATAAAAATGCAGATATGGCAAAAATGGTTCAGCAGCTTAATGCGCTGGAACAGCAACTGAAACAGCGTGATGCAGAAAAACAGAAACTGGCAGATCAGCTGGCAAATCAGAATAAAGACGCAGCAGCACAGAGCGATAAGCTGAAAAAAGAACTCAGCACGCTGGCCGCTGATAAAACGGCACTGGAAAAACAGATCTCACAGCTGGACGCCAAAAATAGCGGTAATGCAAAATTAACCGCTCAGTTGCAGACACTGGAAAAAGAATTACAGCAGCGTGAAGCGGATAAGCTTAAGCTGACGGCTCAGTTACAGAGCAGTGAGGCGGATAATATCCGTCAGCGGGATAATCTGAAAAAAGAAGTGTCCGTACTGACAGTGGATAAAGCGACACTTGAACAAAAAATTGCGCAGCTGACGGCGGATAAACAATTATTGTCGTCAAAAGTATCCGGTTCAGATAAAGAGAATAGTGCTGTTCAGGATGATAACGCCGGGCTGAATAAAAAATTAGCCGCAGAACAGCAGCGGACCGCTCAGCTGGATAAAGCGTTAAAAGAGAAAACGCAGCAGATTGAAGCTATGGCGAAATCAGATGCGGAATTAACCAGGCTGAATGCTCAGCTTGATAGTCAGAAAAAATTGCTGGCAGATAAAGATGCTGAACTCACCAAAGCCACTGCGAAGCTGAAGGAAAATGCGGATCTCTCAGCAAAATATGCAGCATTACAGAAAGAAATAGATAAGCAGAAAGCGGTTGTCAGTACACAGCGGACTGAAAATACCAATCTGAATACGCAGATTGCAAAAGCAGAAGAAAAGAATAAAGCTGTGGTCGCTTATACTAATCAGCAGGTTGGTGAGCTGAATAAACGGAAAAATCAGGAATTGGTTGCCCGGCTGGAGCGGCAGAATTACGCTAAAATGACGCCGAACGTGTATTACCGCATCACCAAACAGGGACAAAAATATAAGGCCCTGAAAGATAAAACTATCACGTTTGCAATGCATGAAGAGTTAACTAACGGTAAAGTGACGGTTTCGCATCCTGTAAACGCACCTGCGGTTATCCCGTTCAATGAATTACCGGGTGATCTGGCAAAATTCGTTGCTCTTGTGGGAGCCGGCGGCTCTGTGGACGTTTATATTAAACCGGAAGGGGGCTATGGTGTTGAAGGTATTGCAGGACAGGTCCCGCCGAACTCAATGTCTATTATCAAACTGAATGTGCTGAAAATAGAATAATCCGGTAACTATGTAAATACTGAAAGCATCCTGCAACGGATGCTTTTTTTATAGAGAATGATTGCAGAAAAGAAGACAATACAGGAAATAACAGCGAAGGTATCATTGTTGCTGATCAGTAACGTCAGCATAAATGTACTCAGAAGAGAAGGGGATAAACAGAGAGAGTAATTTCAGGCAGGGTATGGCATCTTTTTACTTACCACGAGGGCAGAGTACATTGCATCCTATTTGTAACAAAATATTAAAATGAGTACATTAACATTAAATTCTGTTAATTAAGTTTTATATCTTTATCGCAGCCTTTCATAGCTCATTATATCCGGCTTTCCGGAATATGTGACTACCAGTATGTGTTATTAATATTTGAGCAAGACCCTGGTGGATCATCACTATATTACAAATTGTCACTAATGGTAACAAAGTTGTAATCCGGAATGTGGTAACAATGAAACTCTGTATTAACAGTGAAGCATCAGAAGCAGCTAAGTAAGCAAAAAAAAGGTAAAATCATCGGTATTTTTATTAACTACAAAAATGAAATATATAAGGCATCATAAAACCGGAAATACTCAGACTGAATCTGAATAGTTTTTATAAAAATCATATTCCTGAACCAGCTGCGGTAATGATTTAATGCGCAGTTTGGTATACATATTAGAACGATGTACTTCAACAGTACGCGGAGACAGTGACAATTTCTGAGCCGCTTCTTTGCTGGTATTTCCTTCCAGAATCATATCCATGACTTCTTTTTCACGGGCGGATAACTTACTGAATTTATCCTTAAGGCGCTGATAGGTATGGTATTTATTGAGACTTTTTTCATACTGATGAAACGCATCGTGAATTGCATTAACTAACAACTCAGAGTTAATTGGTTTTTTGAAAAACTCCAGAATACCGGCTTTAAATGCCCGGCGGCAGGTTTCAAAAGACGGATAGGCCGTGATGACAATGACCGGGATAATACTTCTCAGACGTTTAAGTTCATCGATAAGATAGAATGCTTCAGCAGATGATTCTCCGACCTCCAGAATAATACATTCACGGGCATGTTCTTTTGGTGTATTGATGTAATACTTCAGAAAAGTCTGCTCAGATGAATAAGATTTTACTTCGCAATTCATATCGTCAAGCATAAAATTGATATTGTTGCTTGGCAAATCCGCACAATTGATTAAATGGATAACAGCATCCATAAGTTACTCCTTAATTAAAATAGAAAACAGAAATAAAGTGATATTAATGGATAAAAATAAGGGAATAATTACTTAAGCTTATCTACAAAAATTTTGAGTATTGTAGATAAAATAACGTCGATAAAATGTTTAAATGGATAAGTAAATTTCATTGCTTAATCGGTGTGTTTTGGAGCAGTAAAGCCACAGCAATGTAGTGGTTTTTTTATTTTATCTTTATAAAATAAAGGGTTAAATTCATTTTCGTATCGTTTCATTTAGGGTTTAACAGGACTTTTTATGAAATAAACATTTACATTTGCCCTTGGGGTTAAAGACGTAATATGTTATAAGTGTCAGTTCATGTTTTTCTTTTTTTCTTACTACAGAACAAACACTTATTTTCTACTGACAATAATATGGCATCACTGAAAGATGTTGCCCGGATGGCATCAGTCTCACTGATGACTGTTTCAAGGGCGATAAATAATCCTGAGTTACTGAAGCCTGAGACGTTGAAACAGGTTCAGCATGCTATTGATGTTCTGAATTATGTGCCGGATTTATCAGCCCGTAAAATCAGAGGTAAAAATACAAATTTGTCATGCGTGGGTGTATTAGCAATCGGTACAGCCTCAGCACCATTTTCTGTCGAAATACTGCTTGCTATTGAACAGTGTGCAGAAAAATACGGCTGGGACAGTTTTGTTGTTAATATTCCGTCCGGAGATGAACTGACCCGCGCGGCCCGCCAAATTCTTTCCCGCCGTCCTGACGGTATTATTATCACCGGTGCACAACTCTGTGAGATAAACATCCCTGAGTTACTCCGCGATAAAAAACTGGTATTAACAAATTGCTTTGACCCCGGTAACCGCGTATTACCGGCCTATATTCCGGATGACTACCATGGCCAGTATGATGCGACTGAATATCTTATTCAGCGGGGTTACCGCCGTCCGCTTTGTCTCTGGCCGCCTGCAGAATGCCTTTCATCCGGTTTGCGCCGGGATGCGGTTCAGCATGCGTGGCTGAATGCGGGGTTGTCAGTCAGTCAGTTAATCCAGCACAACATGGCATTATCCGATATCCATTACCGGGATGTTGTAACACTGATAGATCATTACACGGAAGGTAACTCTCCGTTATTTGACTGCATTATCTGCGGTAATGACCAGATAGCCTTTGTGGCGTATCAGGTGTTATTAACCCGCGGTATTTCTATTCCGGAACAGGCCGGTGTCCTCGGCTTTGAAAATATGGCCGGCACAGGTGAATTTTTTTATCCCCCGCTGACAACTATCCGCTCTCCGTATCACCTGCTGGGTGAAACGGCGGCACTGCATCTTATTGAAGAACGGGAACCATCCGGGATGACTTATGTCCCCTGCCGGATACTCAGCAGAGATTCTCTCTGACACTCCGGTGTCTCCGTTATCCTTTCTCTTTTTTTACCTGCATTTGCCTGTTCCCGTTTGGTTAATTTTTTTAATTAACCCAAAGGGGGCTGCCGGAGAAAATCAGTGCACTGCTATTTTTGCAATTACGGATTTATCTGTTGCTTTGAGCGCAACATTAAGTATTAATCCCGCTCCGGCTAAACACAAAACTTTTAATTGCATACTTTAATGTTGTTTCTTTGTTTTTGGCGACAAAAGAGTTGGTTATTATTACTTATCTCTTAATGTTAACGTTAAAATAATCAATTAAAAAAAGGAAACGACATTTTTCAGAGACAAAGCTACCGCACGAAAAATTTTTCAATCTCCGGAGGTAAATGTCTGATGTGTTACTCTGTTTGTCATTAAAATGAACATTAAATGATTATTTATCTTTTATCATCAATACATTATGAATGACTCTGATTTTAAGGGTATAAAAAATCAGGGGATCTATCTAGCTATAACTACTCAAAGTTAACGTTAACATCAAATATTAGGAATTATACCCAAAAACAGACTGTTAATAATACTTATTATGTTAACGTTACCAGTGTGAAAATCAAGCGAAATTGATATTTCATAGTTATATCTGCGTGGTAAATGTATCAGTCCCGGTGAATATAATATGACGTGTCCGGAGTCAAACTGAAGCAGGTAATAAATTGAGCAGGCTCATGGGATTTTTAAGGCAGGGGGGTATGATAACCATAACATAATGATAAACAGGACTGGCTGAACCATGTTTTTACGATCCGGCGCAATGCTGGCGATTTTTTCTTATTTTCTCTGGGGGATCACTCCGCTTTTTTACCGCCTGCTGCCCGGTGCGCAGCCCGCAGAGTTGTTATCCCAGCGTGTTCTCTGGTCAATTCCGCTGCTATTGTTTGTTCGTGTCTTTTTAAAAAACCGTAGCCGGATAAAAGCGGTATGGGAGGATAAGCGTTCATTGCTTCTCTGTTTGCTCAGTACCAGTGTGATGGCGATATCCTGGTGCACATTTACCTACTCAATGACACATGATTTGGTGCTGGAAGCCAGTATGGGGTATTTCATTACGCCGCTGTTTTCTATTTTACTGGGCGTGACTTTCCTGCATGAACGACTGAAACCGGCAGAAAAAACGGCTCTGATTTTTGTCTGTGCCGGTGTCGGTTATCAGCTTTATCAGTATGGCAGCCTGCCGAAACTGGCACTGATAATGGGATCCGCTTTTGCGCTTTACGGGTTTATCCGCAAATTTATCCGCTATGATCTGACAACCTCACTGCTGATTGAAAGCCTCTGGCTGCTGCCGGTGGCGATTGTACTGTATTTCTGGCCGGCAGGCAGCGGAACGGGTACGTTCAGCACAGCGGATACCTTTACCCGCATCTGCTTTATTCTGACAGCCCCCGTCACACTGCTGCCGCTGCTGTTCTTCACGGCGGCGGTGCGTTCCACCACACTGACGACGATTGGCCTGGCACAGTATCTGGAGCCGACCATTCAGTTCCTGCTGGCGGTATTCCTCTTTAATGAGCATTTTGATTCCGTGAAAGGTGTCAGTTTCTCATTAATCTGGCTGGGATTACTGTTTTGTATTCTGTCGCTTATCCGTCATCACCGGAGAAATACGGCCAAAGCTGCTCTGGGGATACGATCCCGCCGATCACTGTGATGGCCGGCTATCTGCTTATTTCGTGACTAAGGCAAACGATTGCGTATATAATGGCGCGCAATTTTCCGGTATTCATGAACAGGTGACAGTGATGACAACATTAGGTACGGCATTACGCCCGGGTGCAACAAAGGTGATGTTGCTGGGTGCAGGTGAACTGGGTAAAGAAGTGGCGATTGAGTGTCAGCGCCTCGGTATTGAGGTGATCGCGGTGGATCGTTACGACAACGCACCGGCGATGCATATCGCGCACCGCCGCTATGTGATCAATATGCTGGATGGCGCGGAACTGGAAGCGGTTATCCGGAAAGAACAGCCTGATCATATTGTGCCGGAAATTGAAGCCATTGCGACAGACACGCTGTACCGGCTTGAGCAGGAAGGCTTTCATGTTGTGCCCTGTGCCAATGCGGTAAAACTGACGATGAACCGTGAAGGTATCCGCCGCCTGGCCGCAGAAGAGCTGGGGCTGATGACATCAGAATACCGTTTTGCTGATGATGAGGCGTCTTTTATCCGTGCCGCCGGTGAAATCGGATTTCCCTGTATTATCAAACCGGTGATGAGTTCATCGGGTAAAGGGCAGAGCATCATCCGTGATGAAAGTACACTGCATGATGCCTGGCTTGCATCCCAGGAGGCGGGACGTGCCGGTAAAGGGCGGGTTATTGTCGAGCGGATGATTGATTTTGATTATGAAATTACCCTGCTGACTGTCCGTGCGGCAGATGGTGTGCATTTCTGTGCGCCGGTCGGTCATCGTCAGGAGCGCGGGGATTACCGTGAATCCTGGCAGCCGCAGGCCATTCCGGAGACGGTTCTGGCGCGGGCGCAACAGGTGGCGGCGACGATCGTTAACGGCCTGGGCGGCTATGGTTTGTTTGGTGTCGAACTGTTTGTCCGCGGTGAGGATATCATTTTCAATGAAGTGTCCCCGCGCCCCCACGATACCGGACTGGTTACACTGATTTCACAGAATATTTCTGAATTTGCCCTGCATGTGCGGGCGTTTCTCGGATTACCGGCCGGAGAGATAATTCAGTACCGTCCGGCAGCCTCAGCGGTCATTCTGCCGTCACTGAGCAGTGATGATGTCCGTTACAGCGGGCTGGAACAGGCTCTTACAGGGACAGTGCAACTGCGTCTGTTTGCCAAACCGGCGATTGACGGTCACCGGCGCATGGGCGTGGCGCTGGCACTGGCACCGACCGTGCAGGAAGCGGTGGCGGCGGCAAAACAGGCTGCGGCGTCGGTGGTCGTCACCGGCTGACCGGGGTAATATCGGTGATGGCCTTCCCGTATATATAAGGAGGAAGGCATCACAGACCGTGGTCAGGCAGAGGAATAACCGATGAAATGCAGAATACCGGGAATCGTATTTGTGATGTTGCTGCCGCTGACCGCGTTTGCCGGTACGGATGTGCAGGCTGAAAAAGCCCGCGGCTGGGTGCGGGCACATACGGAAAACCCTGACGATGCGGATAATTGTTTCAGGCCGGAAAATCCGTATCAGCTCTGTCTGTATCAGGATAAGAAGAGCTACGGCTTTCATTTTAAGGATGTCTTGCTTCAGGAGCCTTATGAGCCGTATTTTTTCGATAACGGGCCGGATTATGCGTCAGAAGGGCGATACAGGATAAAGATCGGCGATAAAATCGGCTTCGCGGACAGCGTAACCGGGAAACTGGTGATTCCGGCGATTTATGACTGTGCGCATCCTTATAAGAATGGTGTGGCTGAGGTCGGTGTGCGCTGTGTGACAAAAGGGGACGGCGAACACTCCTGGTGGACCGGCGGCCGCTGGTTCCGTATCGATACCAATGGCCTGATCACCGGATTTGACCGGACGCCCCTCCCGTTATGACGGGCTGCCGTAACGGCGGCGCGCGAGAATACGCAGCCGCCGGCTGTGCAGAATATAGGTCACCAGCAGAATAAAGGCGATCACACTCCAGACAATGATTTCACCGTAACGCGCACCGAAGTCTGCAATCTGCGCTTTTCCCGGATTATCCTTCTGATAATAAACACCAATCGTGCCATTTTCGCACTGCGTCTGACATAACAGATGATCCGGTGAGGTAAATGTCACGATTTTATTATCCGCCGTCACGAATTTCACCACCGGCCAGCCAACCAGCTGCTGCCCTGAACGGGTATCACGCACTTCTGTTTTCAGGTAACCGGTTATCTGCCCGTCCGCATAGACATCGTTCTGCTGTGTCTGCCATGTCTGATAAATGATAAAGCCGGCCAGAAAAAGCACACTGAACGTCAGCAGGCGGAGAACACGCTGAAACAGCATATTACGTTGTGTCTGCTTATCGGCATAAGCACGGAGATTGCCGGAAGGTGTGCCGGATTTTTTAGTCATATCGGTTACGGTCTTCTGTCGGTTTCTGGTCATAAATTACGGAGAAAAACGGATAAAAGCACAGTTTCATAAAAAATTAACAAAAAGCATTAAAAAATTTAAAAAACATAACGTTAACCCGATCACAAATTTTACCGCCCCGGGGGACGGATAAAACCGCCCGGCGGCAAAAAGTGACCGCTTAATCGGCTATATAACCGCTTACGGGATAATCCCCGTTTCCCGCCTTGATTTTCCTATCATAAAACACACTTGCAGGAAGTTTCTATTTTATTCGGGCTGAAACACTTTTTCCGTACGGATACGGATCATTTTGATTATCACAGTCACATTTAAGGTGCGTTATGAACTCTAATCGCTTATTTAAGCACATACCCTGGTTTATCCTGGGGATTATAGGTGCTTTCTGTCTCGGCGTTGTGGCTTTACGCCGCGGCGAGCATGTCAGTGCATTATGGATCATTGTTGCATCGATATCAGTCTATCTGGTGGCGTACCGCTACTACAGTCTGTATATCGCAACAAAGGTTATGAAACTGGACCCGACCCGGTCAACACCGGCGGTTATCAATAATGATGGTCTGAACTATGTTCCGACTAACCGTAACGTTCTGTTCGGTCACCACTTTGCCGCGATCGCCGGTGCGGGTCCGTTAGTCGGGCCGGTACTTGCCGCGCAGATGGGGTATCTGCCGGGCACACTCTGGCTGCTGGCCGGTGTGGTACTGGCAGGGGCGGTACAGGACTTTATGGTGCTGTTTATCTCCTCGCGCCGTAATGGTGCATCTCTGGGTGAGATTGTTAAAGAAGAGATGGGAAGCGTGCCGGGCACTATCGCGCTCTTCGGCTGTTTCCTGATTATGATCATCATCCTCGCCGTGCTGGCCCTGATTGTGGTGAAAGCACTGGCAGAAAGTCCGTGGGGTGTGTTCACCGTCGTATCGACCGTACCGATTGCCCTGTTTATGGGGATCTACATGCGCTATCTCCGGCCGGGACGGGTTGGTGAAGTGTCTGTCATCGGTATTGTGCTGCTGGTTGCCGCTATCTGGTTCGGTGGCGTGATTGCCGCAGATCCGTACTGGGGCCCTGCACTGACCTTTAAAGATACCACGATCACCTATGCACTTATCGGTTATGCGTTTGTTTCCGCACTGCTGCCGGTGTGGCTGATTCTGGCACCGCGTGACTACCTGGCGACCTTCCTGAAAATCGGGGTTATCGTCGGTCTGGCAGTGGGTATCGTAATTCTTAACCCTGACCTGAAAATGCCGGCAATGACACAGTTCGTTGACGGAACCGGTCCGGTCTGGAAAGGTGCTCTGTTCCCGTTCCTGTTTATTACCATTGCCTGTGGTGCGGTTTCCGGCTTCCACGCCCTGATTGCATCCGGTACCACACCGAAACTGCTGGCCTGTGAAACTGATGCCCGCTATATCGGTTACGGCGCCATGCTGATGGAATCCTTTGTGGCGGTGATGGCGCTGGTTGCAGCATCCATTATCGAACCGGGTCTCTATTTTGCGATGAACACCCCGCCTGCCGCGCTGGGTATCACCATGCCGGATCTGCATAACCTCGGCACCGCTGATGCACCGATGATCATGGCGCAGCTGAAAGATGTGACCGCGCAGGCCGCGGCAACAGTCAGTTCCTGGGGCTTTGTTATCTCGCCGGAAGAGATTTTACAGACCGCCAAAGATATCGGTGAGCCGTCTGTCCTCAACCGTGCGGGTGGTGCACCGACACTGGCGGTCGGTATCGCGCATGTGTTCCACAAAATCATTCCTGCGGCGGATATGGGCTTCTGGTATCACTTCGGTATCCTGTTTGAAGCACTGTTTATCCTGACCGCACTGGATGCGGGTACCCGTTCCGGACGCTTTATGCTCCAGGATCTGCTGGGTAACTTCGTTCCGTTCCTGAAGAAAACTGACTCCTTCATTGCCGGTGTGATCGGTACTGCCGGTTGTGTGGGTCTGTGGGGTTATCTGCTGTATCAGGGTGTGGTTGATCCGCTGGGCGGCGTTAAGAGCCTGTGGCCGCTGTTCGGTATCTCCAACCAGATGCTGGCCGCTGTTGCACTGGTTCTGTCCACCGTTGTCCTGATTAAGATGAAGCGCAGCAAATATATCTGGGTAACCACTATCCCTGCGGTATGGCTGCTGATTTGTACCACCTGGGCGCTGGGCCTGAAACTGTTCAGTGACAACCCGCAACTGGAAGGTTTCTTCTGGCTGGCAAGCGAGTACAAACGCCGCATCGCGGAAGGCGGGGCATTAACCCCTGAACAGGTTGCCAATATGCAGCACATCGTGGTGAATAACTACACCAACGCAGGGCTGAGTATTATCTTCCTGGTCGTTGTGTACAGCATCATCTTCTACGGTATCCGTACCGCGATGAAAGCAAGCAAAAATCCGGAACGTACTGACAGCGAAACACCGTATATTCCTGTTCCGGAAGAGGGAATTAAAGTCTCCTCCTCACACTGATAACAGCATGCAGTAACGCTGAAATCTCATCCCCCGTATGATGTCAGTCACATTGTGCGGGGGATATTTTTTATTATCCGTGTTATTTGTTACTCTGACAGCCTTTGTTCCGCTGTCTGTCTGTAAGAAGGACCCGATTATGCAACCTATCTCCGTGACCATTCTGACCGGTTTTCTGGGAGCCGGAAAAACCACACTGCTGCGCCATATTCTCCACGAGGAGCACGGGCAGAAAATTGCCGTGATTGAAAATGAATTCGGTGAGGTGCCGATTGATGATGAAATTATCGGTGATCGCGCCACGCAGATAAAAACCCTGAGTAACGGGTGTATCTGTTGCAGCCGCTCAAGTGAGCTGGAAGATGCATTACTCGACCTGTGTGAAAACCTGGACAGCGGTAAAATCGATTTTGACCGTCTGGTGATTGAATGCACCGGGATGGCCGACCCCGGCCCGATCACACAAACGTTTTTCTCCAATGAGAAACTGTGTGAGCGTTATGTGCTGGACGGCATTATCACGCTGGTGGATGCGGTGCATGCACAGCAGCAGCTGGATCAGTTCACTATCGCTCAGGCGCAGATCGGCTACGCGGATCGCATTCTGCTGACCAAAACAGACGTTAAGCCGGATAATGAGGCACTGCTGGCCCGTTTGCAGCGGATTAATGCCAAAGCCCCGGTATATAAAGTGGTTAACGGCGAAATCGACATGAACCTGCTGTTTAATGTCGGCGGTTTTATGCTGGATGATAATGTGGAAATCAGCAAACCGCTGTTCCGCTTTGCACCAAAACAGCAAAATGATATTCAGTCGCTGGTGATCACCATGGATAAACCGGTGGAAATCAGTGCGATTTCCCGCGCCATGGAAACTCTGTTACTCAGCTATGCCGATAATATGCTGCGTTACAAAGGGTTACTCTGGATTAAAGATGAGCCGCGCCGCTTATTGTTCCAGGGCGTTCAGCGCCTGTACAGTGCGGATTTTGACCGTGAATGGCGTGAGGATGATGTAAAACAGAGTGTGCTGATTTTTATCGGTATGCAGCTGCCGGAGCAGGAAATCCGCAATGCGTTTGCCACTCTGACAGCGTGATAACAGCGCTGAAAGCATGAAAAAACCGGCCGGTGCGGCCGGTAAAGGAAAGGGGGCTTCCTTAAAAAGCCAAACCCGGAAAAATCAGGCTGATTTTGCCTTGTTTGCCATGATTTCAATAATCTGCACATCGGTGTGCTGCATAGATAGGCTGGCCAGCGCACAGAGGTTAGCGATGGATTGATCCACACCGTTGCAGACGATGCCGTCGTTACCGCCGACACACTGCTGATTCATTGCCATCAGCACCGCTTTATAGGCTGCGCTGACGCCGCTGGAGACTTTCATCGCGCAGCTGTTGGATGCACCGTCACAGATAATCCCGCTGATATCACCAATCATGCTGCTGATAGCCATCGCCACCGGCTCGTATCTGCCTTCAAATAACCATGCAATACCGGCTGCGGACCCCATGGAGGCTGTGGTGGCCGCACACAGCGCGGAAAGCGGCGGGAACTGGCTGTGAATATAAATCGCCATCAGATGGGATAATGTCAGGGCCCGGATAAGCTGCTCCTCATCCGCCTGTAAATATTCCGCTACCACCACTACCGGCTGGGTTGCGGCGATCCCCTGGTTACCGGAACCGGAGTTACTCATCGCAGGCAGTTGTGCGCCGCCCATACGGGCATCCGAGGCCGAAGAGGTACGGATCATAATGTCGGACAGCAGGTCTTTTGACAGCAGTCCGCGCTCACGCTGTTTCTCCAGCGAGCGGCCGATTTGTAACCCGTACGGGTTAGACATCCCTTCGCGGGCCAGTGCGTCATTCAGATCAGCGGCCTGCCGCATAAAATTGATCATCGAAACCGGTGCCTGAGTGGCGAAATCATAAATATCACGGGTGCAGGCACCGGCAAACGGATCATCACTGCCGCTCTGATGCGTGATGGCATCATCCCGGTAAATAATGGTGCCGTTGTGACTGATTTCTGTCACATGGGTATGATC
This sequence comes from Morganella sp. BCCO 40_0007, assembly GCF_032989665.1. Taxonomy (NCBI): domain Bacteria; kingdom Pseudomonadati; phylum Pseudomonadota; class Gammaproteobacteria; order Enterobacterales; family Morganellaceae; genus Morganella; species Morganella sp. BCCO 40_0007. The sequence continues at coordinate 165,382 of NZ_JAVBIN010000014.1, forward strand.
ACCGCAGATAGTAACTGTCGCCTGTTCGTCACCGCTGTATACCGTGGCTTCGGAGTACAGGACGTGGCTGCACGGTTCTTTGATTTCCACCGATACCGCACCGGAGGCGAGAAAGGCTTTTCCGGCCGCGATATCGTCTGCGGTCACACCACACAGCACATTCAGACCGGCATCCGGTTGTCCGCCGATAGCCCCGAGTGCTGCCGCGACCGGCAAGCCGGTCATACCTGTTCCCGGAACGGTGACACCAAGACCATTTTTCATCAGGTTCGGAGATACAAAGCAGCGGATCTGTTCCGGTGCACCGCGCAGGCATGCGGCTGCTTTTGCGGCAGCCAGCGCCAGTGAAATCGGTTCTGTGCAGCCTGTCGCCGGTTTGACTGACTGACGCAATACTGCGACAAAATTATTCCATTGGTCAGGGGTGTGATGTGTTGCCATTTTTCAGCCTTAAATACGCGAATCCGTTATGTGGCTCAGTGTACCGAAAGGGCAGCAGAAAAATCCTTTCACAATTCAGGGGTATTTTCAGAATCCGGAGAAAAACTTTCTCCGGAGAATAAAAAATAGGGCGGATAAGGGGGAATGAAGCAAGAAATCGTCCGGAGGTGAAAAGAGACAAAAATACTTATCTAACTATTTGATTTAAATATCTTATTGAATGTGATTTGTATGCATTATGTTATGCATAAATAAAAAAGTGTGATGTGAACCCGTGATATCAGTCACGAAAAACTGCGTATCCGGCCATTTATCAGCACATAATCCCGTATTTATTCTTTAAACTGATGTATTTTGGTGTAATAAGCTGGTGGTTGAGGTGGTTCCCGCTGCACAATTGCAGCGGGGATTCTGACGGATTTATCAGCCTTCAATATCCAGCCGTTTTGACTGCCATTTTTTCGAGCGCCAGCGCCATGTATTCACAAGCCCGCGCAGCCACTCATCACACAGAAAACCAATCCAGATACCGAGTATTCCCATCTCCAGTTTGATGCCGAGCACATAGCCGACCGGCAGCGCGACACACCACATAAAGAACAGGGCGGTACAGAGCGGGAAACGGGCGTCACCGGCGGCACGCAGGGCGTTTACCATCACAATATTCAGCGTGCGTCCCGGCTCTAAAAAGACTGACAGCAGGAACAGCGGCAGCAGCAGTTTAATCACCGCCTGATCATCACTCAGCCCGTAAGCAAGGTGATCACGGAACAGCCAGAACAGAAAGACAATCGGAATGGTGCTGAAGAAGCCTGTTTTCAGGCTTTTCATGCCGCGCTGATAAGCATCCTCAAAGCGTTTTGCCCCGACCAGATGCCCGACCAGAATCTCATTTCCGATACTGATGGTTATCCCGAACAGCATAATAAACAGTGATAACTGGAAGTAGATGGTCTGCGCCGCCAGCGCGGTCTCGCCCATCAGCCCGATAAAGGCGATGGCAACCATATAATGCAGCATCCAGACCAGGTTTTCCCCGGCAGACGGCAGACCGACATGCAGGATCTGCCTCAGCATATTTTTAGACCAGTGAAACAGCATGCGCGGCACGAATTTGATCCGCAGGCCGTAAAAGAGCAGGCCGCACAACAGCGCCACGGCAATCAGGCGTCCGGCCACGGTGGACCAGGCAACACCGACCAGCCCGTACTGCGGCAGACCGAACAGGCCGTACAGCACAATACAGTTACCGACAACGGTCACCACGTTTGCGACCAGCGTGACATACATTGCCGGTTTGGCTCTGCCGTACACCCGCAGACAGGCCGCCAGAATGATGGTCACCGCTTCCGGAATTAAACAAATTCCCAGAATATGCAGATAGTTAAAGGCATCTTCCATCAGATGTTCCGGCGTATTCATCAGTTCCAGAATTTTATAACCGAAAATAATGGTAAACCCGGCGGACAATAATCCGAGCAACAGATTGAACGCGATGGAGATATGGATTGCCTGACTGGCCTTATCCCGTCTTCCCGCCCCGATATACTGGGCGATGACCACGCTGCATCCGACACTGATAAAGTTAAAAATAGTGATAAACAGGTCAAATGCCTGGTTACCGACCGCCATCGCCGCCAGATATTTTGACGACACATGGCTGACCATCCAGGTATTAATCAGGAAGGTGGAAAAGTGTAATAACAGGTCGATAAAAATCGGCCAGCTTAAGGAAAAGAGCCCGCGCTCTGTCACATCAGACTGATGCATGACGACCTTCTGTAAAGAGTGTGATTTTTGTTCCGGGACGGATACAGGGAGCCGGATTCTACCAGGATAATATTACTGAGAATAGCGAAAGGTGAAAAATAAAACATTTTTTTCATAACTAATTAAGAAATCAATGTTTCCTTTCATAAATAAGTATGATTTCCTTATCTGACTAATCAATGATGACAGAGAGAATTCCGTGAAAAAAATACGAGCCGCCGTCGTTGGTTACGGCAATATCGGACAATATGCGATTGAGGCGCTGGAAGCTGCCGCTGATTTTGACATTGCAGGGATTGTACGACGCAATCCGTCTGCTGCTGATGCACACTCTGTGTATCCGGTGGTGGCGGATATCCGTGAACTGGGCAATGTGGATGTGGCACTGCTGTGCTCACCGACCCGCGCTATCTGTGCGGTTGCCTCAGAGATCCTCGCACTGGGGATTAACACCGTGGACAGTTTTGATGTTCACAGTGATATTGTCGCGCTGAAAACACATCTTGACCCGATTGCCCGCGCCGGTGAGTGTACTGCCATTATCTCGGCAGGCTGGGACCCGGGTTCCGACTCCATCATCCGCACACTGATGCAGGCGATGGCACCGAAAGGGCTGACTTACACCAACTTCGGACCGGGAATGAGCATGGGCCACAGTGTCGCTGCCAAAGCGATCCCCGGTGTAAAAGATGCGCTTTCCATGACCATCCCGCTGGGTACCGGCGTCCATCGCCGCATGGTTTATGTTGAGATTGAGCAGGGGCATGATATTGAGACCGTGACCGCCGCGCTGAAAGCCGACAGCTATTTTGCCTCCGATGAGACACATGTCCGTCAGGTGGACAGCGTGGATGCCCTGAAAGATGTGGGACACGGGGTATCGATGACGCACAAAGGGGTTTCCGGTAAAACGCATAACCAGCTGTTTGAATACAGCATGCGTATCAATAACCCGGCACTGACCTCCCAGTTTATGGTGTCTGCGGCACGTGCAGCCTGCCGTCAGCAGCCGGGGGCATACAGTGTGATTGAAATCCCGCCGGTAAATTTCCTGGCCGGTGATGTTAACAGCTGGATCAGTAAACTGGTGTAGTGATATTTCAGTCACAAAACAGCGCTGAAAAAAGTGGTGAAAACCACTTTTTTATTATCTTTAAAACGGATAATTAAATTAACTGTTATATCTGTAATGTTATTGTCGAAACTATTTTTTTATGAATATAAAAACACACTTATTTTCGGTGCGGTATCCGGCACGTCTGATGTCCTTGTGAATAAATAAAAAGGAAGACTATCAGGCGTGAAATTGATAACGACAGCAATTGATTAATAGTGCTTACATAATGTAATAACTTAGTGGAATAATTATATTTAATTAATACATATAATTATAATAAGTGAGAAGTTGATCATGGACAAAAGGATTATTCAATGTAATTTTGTGCGTTACTTATCCACTCAGAGGGCTTTGTGTATGAATTTCTTATCCATCCCAAGTCATCTTGCCGGTGTCTGCCTCGTGCAGGCATGGTTCAATATTGATCATCGTATTTCAAACTTCTTCCCTGAGTAATTCTCCGTCCGCGTATTACCACAAAAATTAATTAAAAACACGCTGATATAACGTGGCTGTATTTCTGTATTTTCTTCTCAGGAAAATGCAGCGGATAAATATATCCGGCAGCCCGAAACCGGAGAGTAAAATAATGAAACGTATTCCTGAGCCGTTCCGTATTAAAATGGTCGAAAATATCCGGATGACAACCCGTAATGAGCGGGAAGTTGCCCTGAAGGAAGCCGGATATAACCCGTTTTTATTACCGGGTGATGTGGTCTTTATTGACCTGCTGACCGATTCCGGTACCGGTGCGATGAGTGACCGCCAGTGGGCCGGGCTGATGATGGGGGATGAGGCGTATGCAGGCTCCCGTAACTATTACCATCTCTGTGATCAGGTGAAAAAACTGATTGGCTATCCGTTTACTATCCCGACACACCAGGGCCGCGGTGCCGAGCAAATTCTGTTTCCGTCACTGATCGCCCGCCGCCGCAAATCCGGGGCGGATAAGCCGGTCTTTATCTCCAACTTCCACTTTGATACCACGGCTGCCCATGTGGAGTTAAACGGCGCGAAAGCGATTAACGTGGTTACACCAAAAGCCTTTGATACAACAACCTATTATGACTGGAAAGGCGATTTCGATTTAGATCTGCTCAATGCGGCGATTGCAGAGCACGGCGCGAAAAATGTGGCGGCGATTGTTACCACCGTGACCTGTAACAGTTCCGGCGGTCAGCCGATTTCACTGGCAAACATGAAAGCTGTGTATGAGATCGCCAAAAAGTACGATATCCCGGTGGTGATTGACTCAGCCCGCTTCTGTGAAAATGCCTGGTTTATCAAACAGCGCGAAAAAGGGTATGCGGATAAGTCAGTGAAAGAGATCGTCAAAGAGATGTATAAATACGGCGATATGCTGACAATGTCGGCGAAAAAGGACTCATTGGTCAATATCGGCGGTCTGTGCTGTTTCCGTGATGACGAAGATCTGTTTAACGAAGTGCGCACCCGCTGTGTACCGATGGAAGGCTTTGTCACTTACGGCGGTCTTGCCGGACGTGATATGGAAGCACTGGCTATCGGGCTGGAAGAGGGGATGGATGAGGATTACCTCCGCTACCGTATCGCTCAGGTGGAATATCTGGGTGAACGCCTGCGCGAAGCCGGCATTCCGATTCAGTATCCGGTCGGCGGCCATGCTGTCTTTGTCGACGCGAAGAAAATGCTGCCGCATATCCCGGGGGATCAGTTCCCGGCACATGCGCTGAATAATGAGCTGTTCCTGGAGTCCGGTATCCGCGGGGTGGAAATCGGTTCGCTGCTGCTGGGACGTGACCCGGAAACCGGTATTCAGAAGCCGTCACCGATGGAATTGCTGCGCCTGACGATCCCGCGCCGTGTCTATACCAATGACCATATGGATTATATAGCGGATGCCTTTATCCGGCTGAAAGAAAAAGCCGCAGATATCAAAGGGCTGACATTTACCTATGAACCGCCGGTTCTGCGTCACTTTGTCGCCCGCCTGAAACCTGTCATGTAACCCTGTCGTCTTACAGGAGGATGCACTGCATCCTCCTGATTTCAAACATAACGATAATATTAAGCCACCAGAGGTACTCTTATGGCTACTGTTCCTGCGTCCTCTGTTTCGCCGTCAGTATTCGGCGGAGCAATGATTATCGGCGGAACTATCATTGGTGCGGGGATGTTTTCCCTGCCGGTGGTAATGTCCGGTGCATGGTTTTTCTGGTCGATTGCAGCACTGGTATTCACCTGGTTTTGTATGCTGCACTCAGGATTAATGATTTTGGAAGCCAACCTGAATTACCGGATTGGCTCCAGTTTTGATACGATCACCCGCGATCTGCTGGGAAACGGCTGGAATATTATTAACGGCCTGACTATTGCGTTCGTATTGTATATTCTGACCTATGCCTATATTTCGGCCAGCGGTTCGGTGCTGAGCCACACCTTTGCGCAGGCGGGAATTGCACTTCCGGCACGGATGGGCGGGTTTCTGTTTGCCCTTGCCGTCGCGTTTATTGTCTGGCTGAGTACCAAAGCCGTCAGCCGGATGACGACGATTGTGCTCGGTGCCAAAATCCTGACATTCTTTATGACATTCGGCGGTCTGCTGTGGAATGTCAAACCGGCGGTCTTACTGAATGTGGCGCAGCCGGACGCCTCTTATCTGCCTTATGTCCTGTTTACCCTGCCGTTTTGTCTGGCCTCGTTCGGGTTCCACGGTAATGTGCCGAGCCTGATGAAATATTACGGTAAAGAGCCCGGCAAAATCCGCCGCTGTCTGACGATCGGGACGCTGATGGCGCTGGTGCTCTATATTATCTGGATGCTCGGTACGATGGGGAATATTCCGCGTCCGGACTTTATTCCGATTGCGGAAAAGGGCGGTAATATTGATGTGCTGGTTCAGGCGCTGAGCGGAGTGCTGCACAGCCGCGGTCTGGAACTGCTGCTGATAGTGTTCTCTAACTTTGCGGTGGCCAGCTCATTCCTTGGTGTGACGCTGGGGTTATTTGACTATCTGGCGGATTTATTCAAATTTGATGACAGTAAGACCGGCCGTCTGAAAACAGCAGTAGTGACATTCTCCCCGCCGATGCTGGGCGGATTGCTGTATCCGGACGGCTTTATTTATGCCATCGGCTTTGCCGGTCTGGCGGCGACGGTCTGGGCCGCGATTGTCCCGGCACTGCTGGCCCGCGCATCCCGCAAACGCTTCGGCAGCCCGCAGTTCCGGGTCTGGGGTGGTGAGCCCATGATCTGGCTGATCCTGAGCTTCGGGGTACTGAACGCGGTGGTGCATATTCTGTCAAGCTTCAGCCTGTTACCGGTCTACCGGTAAGCCTCACTTTAAACGGCAGGGTTATCAAGTTTAATAACCCTGTCCGCTGACTCAATGGTCGATTCACGGTGAGCGATAATAATCCGGGTGATCGGCAACTGACTGATCGCCTGGTTGACGTAAGATTCACTCTCTTTATCCAGCGCACTGGTCGCCTCATCCATAAACAGGATACGCGGTCTGCGGTACAGCGCCCGGGCAATAAATACCCGCTGTTTCTGCCCGCCGGAAAGCCCTTCACCCAGTTCACCGATCAGCGTTTCATATCCCATCGGCATCGATGTAATCACGTCGTGAATATAGCTGGCCTGTGCACAGGCTATCATTAACTCCTCGTCGGGATTTTCGGTGAATCCGCAGATGTTCTCGCGGATCGAGCCGGAAAACAGTTTGTCATCCTGCATCACGCAGGCGATCATTTTGTGGTAGTTATTGACGCCGAGCTGGCGGATATCGATGTTATCAATAAACACTTTGCCGTCAGAGGGTTCAAACAGACCGCACAGCACTTTCATCAGCGTGGTTTTCCCCGAACCGGACGGCCCGGTGATCGCCACACTTTCGCCGGGCGCGACCGACAGATTAATATCGCGGAAAATCGGCGCGGACTGGCTGTCATAGCTGTATGCCAGACTGCGGGTTTCCAGCCCGGCGGCCTGCATCTGCGGCTCGTACGGCACATCCGGCTTTTTATTTTCCTGCTCATTCAGAGCGATATCGGAAATACGCTCGTTATGCAGGCTCATGATCCGCAGTTGCAGCAGGAACTCAATGATGGATGCGGCACGGTCAGAAAACTGCTCACGATAGGCACTGAACGCAACAAACATCCCGAGGGTCATCGTATTGTCGATCACCATCGTGGCGCCGATCCACAGAATAACGATCTGATCGCAGGCCATAATAAAGGTGTTTACCCCGCCGAACATCAGATCCATTTTGGTCAGGCGGATGCCGGTGTTGATGGAATCCACTTTCAGATTCAGCCAGTGATTACCCCGGCGCTCGCTCATGCCCTGGGTTTTTACCGTGGTGATCCCGTAAAGGGATTCCATAAAGTACGACCCGGCGCGCGCCTCTTTAATCAGCGACTCTTCCGACAGCTGGCGGTAATAGCCGTACGTTGCCAGCCGCAGGCCGATATACACCGCGGTAAAGGCCAGCACAATCCAGGTGAGACTG
>NZ_JAVBIN010000015.1:0-76454 GCF_032989665.1 Morganella sp. BCCO 40_0007
TCCATAGCTCAGTTGGTTAGAGCACCACCTTGACATGGTGGGGGTCGGTGGTTCGAGTCCACTTGGACGCACCATTTCTCAGCAGTTCCGTTTTATCTCCCTCTTCAGTTCATTTAATTTTAATCCGTTACCCTCCTCTGTTTTTACTGTACTTCTGCGTATCAATACGGCTGATTTCTTGCGTTAACGCAAAAATGTTAATTTATTTCTGATTTTATGATTCAAATCACACTAATAACCCTCTATAATGCCTGCATGGTTGTTGAATGGATTCAGCTTACTGATTTACAAGCGCTGAAACAGAGAGACGCAATAAAAAACACGCTATACTGAATCTGTTTTTTTACAAAAACGACTAATTTTAATAACCGGGGATACCGACAATTGCCTATTCTTACCGTATGGTGTGAAATCAGGCGATTGTTCACTATTTACTCTCAATAACTGTAGATGGGCTGTCATGAAAAAGACGAAAATTGTTTGTACTATCGGACCTAAAACCGAATCAGAAGAGAAACTCGAAGCACTGTTAGACGCAGGCATGAACGTTATGCGTCTGAACTTCTCCCACGGCGATTACGAAGAACATGGTCAGCGCATCAAAAATCTGCGTGCTGTCTGTGCACGTACCGGCAAGAAAGCAGCCATTTTACTGGATACCAAAGGTCCGGAAATCCGTACCATCAAACTGGAAGGCGGCAATGATGCTCCGCTGGTTGCGGGTCAGACCTTTACTTTCACCACAGATAAATCTGTCATCGGTAACACTGAGCGTGTTGCTGTCACCTACGCAGGTTTCGCGCAGGATCTGAAACCGGGCAATATCGTTCTGGTCGATGACGGCCTGATCGGCATGCGTGTGAAAGAAACCACCGCAACAGAAGTTATCTGTGAAGTTCTGAACAACGGTGACCTCGGTGAAAACAAAGGGGTTAACCTGCCGAATGTGTCTATCGGCCTGCCGGCACTGGCAGAAAAAGATAAACAGGATCTGATTTTCGGTTGTCAGCAGAATGTTGATTTCGTTGCGGCTTCCTTTATCCGTAAACGTTCCGATGTTGACGAAATCCGTGCTCACCTGAAAGCCAACGGCGGCGAACATATCCAGATCATCTCCAAGATTGAAAACCAGGAAGGGATGAACAACTTCGATGAAATCCTCGAAGCTTCCGACGGTATCATGGTTGCCCGTGGTGACCTGGGTGTTGAAATCCCGGTTGAAGAAGTGATTTTCGCACAGAAACTGATGATCGAAAAATGTAATACCGCCCGCAAAGTGGTCATTACCGCAACACAGATGCTCGATTCCATGATCAAAAACCCGCGCCCTACCCGTGCGGAAGCCGGTGACGTTGCCAACGCCATCCTCGACGGTACCGATGCGGTCATGCTGTCCGGTGAAAGTGCGAAAGGAAAATATCCGGTTGAAGCCGTCACTATCATGGCTACCATCTGTGAGCGTACTGATCGTGTGATGCACAGCCGTCTCGGCGATTTACCGGCCGGTAAAAAGCTGCGTGTTACTGAAGCAGTTTGCCGCGGCGCGGTGGAAATGTCAGAAAACCTGGATGCTCCGTTGATTGTTGTGGCAACCGCAGGCGGTAAATCCGCGAAGTCTGTCCGCAAATACTTCCCGAAAGCCCCTATTCTGGCACTGACCACCAACGAAACCACTGCCCGCCAGTTACTGCTGGTAAAAGGCGTGACCACCAAACTGGTCAGCGAAATCTTATCAACCGATGATTTCTACCGTATCGGCCGTGAAGCCGCGCTGGAAAGCGGTCTGGCCACCAACGGCGAGATTGTGGTAATGGTATCCGGCGCATTGGTTCCGAGCGGCACCACCAATACCTCATCGGTACAATTACTGTAATATTTTTCAGCATTATCTGAATTAATAAGAGCACCCGCTGCACGGGTGCTTTTTTTATTCTAAACTGTAAGAGAACATGAAATGAAGCAACCGGCCGCAGAATAATTGCCGCTTTCTGAATACGGGATGATACCGCGCTGTCTTATCAGGCCCTGTATCAGATTATTTGGTTGAGAATTACGCAATTGCCGTTTTTTTTTGATTTATTTTGCGGTTTCAGGAAAATTATCTTTGTAAACGCTGAATTTCTATTCTCTTTCCCTATTGAAATGTGTAATATCATTACTGCTACTTGGTGATTAACTTTAATCTAGAGGGTATTAAAATGGGTCGTTCTAAGATTGTATTAGGTGCTGTAGTTTTAGCTTCTGCATTATTAGCAGGTTGTTCTTCTAACGCTAAATTTGACCAACTGGACAACGACGTTAAGACGCTGAATGCCAAAGTTGATCAACTGAGCAACGATGTTAACGCCATCCGTGCTGATGTTCAGCAGGCTAAAGATGAAGCAGCACGCGCTAACCAGCGCTTAGACAACCAGGTTCGTTCTTACAAAAAATAATTTGTAATCACTGCCTGAAGAACAGATGGCGTAGCATAAATTATGCTACGCCATTTTTTATGTCTGTCATTTATGCTCATATACAAATGGCAGACATAAAAAAACCGCCTCACAAACGGAAGCGGTTTTGTCTGTCACAGAGATATCACGGGTGATTACTCCGCACTTGTTTCCTCACGGACAATCGGACCCGGCTGGGTTAACTGACCCGGCGCAAAATCAGCCGGTTTCAGACCCAGCGCTTTCACTTCCGCTTCTTCGTCCATTTCCACCGGTGCAAAGTTGGTTTTCTCTGCCGGTACCGCTTCCTGCTTATACTGCGCATCACGGCTGACATTGACCGGCATACCGGAACGACGCGCAATCGCCTGCTCAGCAATGGCACTGTTGGTGTCCGGAGACTGAATAAAGCTGGTCAGTCCGGCTGAACGGGTAATCGGCATGGTCTGCGGATCGTCGTTCTTATTACGGGACAGCGGCTGATGCACTTCCACATAACGCTGACCATCCGGCTCAACAGTATATTTCACCGGCTCATTAACGATCTGAACCCGGGTCCCTTTCGGAATGGTTTTAAACAGCGCTTCAATATCATCCGGACGCAGGCGGATACAGCCGGAGCTGACACGCATACCGATACCAAAGTCCGCGTTAGTACCGTGGATCAGGTATTCACCGCGGCCGTGTGCCAGACGCAGTGCAAACAGCCCCATCGGGTTTTCCGGTCCGGCCGGAACAACTGCCGGTAAGGTGATCCCCTGTGCGGCATAAGCTTTGCGGATATTTGTGGTCGGTGTCCAGGTCGGATCTTTGATCAGCTGGGAAACTGAGGTGGTCATGATCGGTGTGTCACGCCCCAGCTGGCCGATACCAATCGGATAGACCCGCACGGTGTTAGTGCCTTTCGGATAATAGAACAGGCGCAGTTCCGCCAGGTTAATCACAATGCCCTGATGCGGCGTATCCGGCAGGATCAGCTGTGACGGGATAATCAGTTCACTGCCCGGCTTAGGCAGATACGGATCTGTCCCCGGGTTGGCTTCCAGCATCGCCAGCAGGCCGATACCGTATTCTGCCGCAATCGCTTCCAGCGAGCGTCCGTCATCCGGAACAACATAGGTGATGTTTTCACCGATGACCCGGCTCTTATCCGCAGGGAGTTGATATTCAGTTGCCCGGGCTGTCAGCACAGTTACCGCTAACAACAGCCCGCCCAGCAACGGGAGAATTCGTTTCATTCCAGATCCTCAGCTGATGGTATAAAAAAATACGTGGCCGTCTGCCGGCCACGCCAGGTAATATATTATTAGCAGAGTAAGTAAAAGGGAACGATGTTTTATCTCATTTGCTGCGTGTTTTGTATGATTGTTCTGACCATGGCGTTCAGTCCCTGAGTACGGGAGGGGGTCAGATGGACAGAAAGTGCCAGCTCCGAGAAGATGTGTGCGATATCCAGTTCACGGATTTCTGCCGGCAATTTTCCCTGATACAGCGCGATAACCAGTGCCACCAGGCCTTTAACGATAGCAGCGTCGCTGTCACCGGCGAACCAGACGCGCCCTTCCTCATCCTGCTGCATGATGATCCAGACCTGACTCTGACAGCCCGATATTTTATACTGCGGTTGCCGTTGTGCTTCTGTCAGTGCCGGTAACTTTTCTCCCAGCTCAATCAGATACAGATAACGTTCTTCCCAGTCATGGCAACGGGAGAAGTTGCGCAGTAATTTTGCCTGATCCGGCAACGAAATTTTCATCAGAATCCTTAACCCAGCAGTTTTGCGGTACGTTTCAGTGCGTCCGTCAGTATATCAATGTCTGCTTCCGTGGTGTAGAGCGCCAGTGAGGCACGGCACATGGCACTGACACCATAGTGTGCCAGCAGCGGTTGTGCGCAGTGATGCCCTGTGCGGACAGCCACACCGTAACGATCCAGAAATGCACCGGTATCAAAGGCATGATGCTTACCGAGGTTAAAGGCGATCACCCCTTCCCGCTGTGCATTGCCGTACAGAATAATACCGGGAACCTCTGCCAGACGGGTCAGTGCATACTGCATGAGTGTGTGCTCATACGCGGCTATCTCCGCCATACCGGCAGCATTCAGATAATCCAGCGCGGCCCCCAGGCCGATAATCCCCTGAATATTCGGCGTACCCGCTTCGAAACGCCACGGGACATCCGCATATGTAATGCCGTCTGTCAGGCTGACATCCGCGATCATCGCACCGCCGCCTTCGCGCGGCGGCATCATATCCAGCAGGGATTTACGTCCCCACAAAATACCAATGCCGGTCGGTCCGTACAGTTTATGGCCGGAGAAGGCATAAAAATCGCAATCCAGCGCCTGCACATCCACCGGCTGATGCATCGCGCCCTGGGCGCCGTCCACCAGCACCGCCAGTTCCCCCCCGGCGGCACGGCTCAGTTCACGCGCCTGCGCAATAATCGCCTTCACCGGATTCACCGTACCAAGGACATTAGAGAGATGCGTAAAACTCAGCAGCCGGGTGCGGTTATCGATCAGTTCCGGCAGTTTGCTCAGGATCAGAGTACCGTCATCCGCCATCGGCAGCACACGGATCTCAATCCCCGCACTCTCCGCCAGCATATACCAGGGCACAATATTGGCGTGATGCTCCATCTCCGTAATAATGATGTTGTCACCATCATTACAGAATGCACGGCCAAAGCTGTCCGCCACCAGATTGACAGCTTCTGTGGTACCTTTGACAAAGATAATTTCTTCCGTCTGCGGCGCGTTGATAAACGCCGCCGCTTTCTGACGCACCGCTTCCGTGGCGGCCGTTGCCTCTGCACTTAAGGTGTGAATGCCGCGGTGAACCGCGGCATAATGGTGAGCGGTAAAATCACTCACCGCATCAATCACCTGTTGTGGTTTCTGGGCACTGGCAGCGCTGTCAAGATAGACCAGCGGTTTGCCGTTCACCTCCCCGGCCAGCACCGGGAAATCGGCCCGTAATTGCTGCACAGGATAACTCATGGCTGTTTGTCCCCCTGATCCAGCGACTGACGGATACGCGCCATCACCACATTATTAAGAGACTCATCACTGACCGCATCGGTCAGTTCTGCCGCAAATGCGAGGATGATCATCTGCTTCGCAGCTTTTTCGGCGATCCCGCGGGTACGCAGATAAAACAGCTGCTCCTCATCAATACGACCGACTGTCGCACCGTGGCTGCATTTCACATCATCCGCATAGATTTCCAGCTGCGGTTTGGTATCGATTTCCGCTTTCCGGCCCAGCAGCAGGTTATTGTTGGTCATCTGACCGTCGGTTTTCAGCGCATGCGGTGCCACTTTAATCATGCCGTTAAACACCGCCCGGCTGTTGTCCATCACAATCGTTTTATGGCGCTGGCGGCTTTCGCAATATCCTTTGTTATGCTCCAGATACGTACGGGTATCAGCGATTTCGCCATGTTTCGGCAGCACCAGACTGTTCATGGCCAGCACAATACCTTCGCCGTTAAGCTGCGTGCTGGTGTGATGCCGTGTCAGTTTGCCGCCGAGCAGAAAACTGGTGCTTTCGACACGGGCATGTGCGGCGATGACCAAATCATTATGGGCGAAATGGTACGCCTGCGGATTTTCAAACCCCAGTTTCAGATGACGGAAATCACTGTTTTCACCAATAGCGGCAGTCATCCGTGCGCCGGTGAAATGCGCTGATTGCTCATCCGGGCTGATAAAGTGCTCAATCACAGATACTGACGCATTCGCACCGATATCCAGGTGATAACGGCTGTGATTCATATTCAGCGCATCATTATGTGCCGTTGAGATATTGACGATATATAGGGGTTTTTCCGCCTGAGCCCCCGCTTTTACGCGGATCATCAGCGGCGACTGCGCCAGGCTTTCGGTCAGATGCAGGAAAATCTCCCCGTTAACCGGCTCAGGAAATTCACTGCGATTATCTGCCACCGTCAATTCAAACACACCTGTATCCGTATCACTCCACTGCGGCGCAAAAACGCCGTCCGCCAGCACGATACGGTATGCATTCAGTGAAGTCAGCACCGCATCCGGTAACGCATTCAGTGTGCCGGTCTGCTGCTGATAATCAGCCGCCAGAAGTGCATCCAGAGAGGTATAGTGCCAGTCTTCCTGATGAAATGCCGGGAAGCCGGTTTTTTGTGCCTGCTGCCAGTGCTGTGCCGCATGTCCGGACAGCGGGCGCTGTGCGACAAGCTGACCGATCCGGCCCATCGCGGCCAGATTGCGCTCACTGACCTCACGGCGTTTCAGCGCACGTTCACTGTTGGTCAATAAGCCAGCCATATCCCTGCTCCTCCAGTTTTTTCGCCAGTGAGAAATCACCGGATTTAATAATTTTGCCCTGATACAGCACGTGAACAAAATCCGGCTTTACATAATCCAGGATGCGCTGGTAGTGGGTAACAATAATAAAAGCGCGATCCGGGCTGCGTAACTGGTTTACCCCGTTCGCCACGGTTTTCAGGGCATCGATATCCAGCCCGGAATCCGTTTCATCCAGAATGCAGAGTGACGGCTCAAGAGCGGCCATTTGCAGGATATCGTTACGTTTTTTCTCACCGCCGGAGAACCCGACGTTCACGGCACGCGTCAGCAGATCCTGCGGCATATTCAGCAGTTCAATTTTATCTTCGATAAAATCGGCGAAATCAAAGCGATCCAGCGCCCCTTCACCGCGGTATTCGCGCACCGCATTCACTGCGGTTTGCAGGAAAAACTGGTTACTCACACCCGGAATTTCCACCGGATACTGAAAAGCAAGGAAAATCCCTTCACCGGCACGGTCTTCCGGTGCCAGATCCAGCAGGTCTTTACCTTTAAATGTGACTGATCCGCTGTCAATTTCATACTCTTCCCGACCGGCCAGTGTGGCAGACAGGGTACTTTTACCGGAACCGTTCGGCCCCATAATGGCGTGGATTTCCCCCGGTTTCACATCCAGTGATAACCCTTTGAGGATTTCGTTACCTTCCACGCTGACATGCAAATCTTTTACGCTTAACATAATGTACTACTCCGTCCTGCCGGTTATCCCGCAGGCGCTGATTCTGATGTATTAACCCACACTGTGTTCCAGGCTTATCGCCAGCAGTTTTTGCGCTTCAACGGCAAATTCCAGCGGCAATTCAGAGAACACATCTTTACAAAAACCATTAACAATCATTGAGATGGCATCATCTTCGCTGATCCCGCGCTGCAAGCAGTAAAACAGCTGATCTTCGCCGATACGCGAGGTGGTAGCCTCATGTTCCAGCTGCGCGCTGTTATTCATCACTTCCACATACGGGAACGTGTGTGCGCCGCACTCTGTGCCGATAAGCATCGAGTCACACTGGGTAAAGTTACGGGCGTTTTCCGCTCCCGGCAGTACCTTCACCAGCCCGCGGTAGCTGTTCTGACTTTTCCCGGCGGAAATCCCTTTCGAAATAATAGTGGATTTGGTATTACGGCCGATGTGGATCATCTTGGTGCCGGTGTCCGCCTGCTGTGTGCCGTTGGTCAGGGCAACAGAGAAAAATTCGCCGACTGAATTATCCCCTTTGAGGATCACACTCGGGTATTTCCAGGTAATCGCCGAGCCGGTTTCAGACTGCGTCCACGACATTTTGGAATTTTCGCCCTCACACAGTGCCCGCTTAGTGACGAAGTTGAGTATCCCGCCTTCGGTATCACCACCGGAGAACCAGTTTTGAACGGTGGAATATTTGACTTCCGCATCTTTATGGATAATTACTTCCACAACAGCGGCATGCAGCTGATAGGTATCACGCACCGGTGCGGAGCAGCCTTCGATATAACTGACGTAGCTGCCTTCATCGGCGATCAGAATCGTGCGTTCAAACTGGCCGGTTTTGGCGGCGTTGATACGGAAATAGGTGGATAATTCCATCGGGCACCGAACCCCTTTCGGGATATAGACAAATGTGCCGTCAGAAGCCACCGCCGCATTGAGTGCCGCAAAAAAGTTATCGTGGCTTGAAACCACGGTACCAAGGTATTTCTGCACCAGTTCAGGATAATCATGAATCGCTTCCCCGAACGAGCAGAAAATCACGCCGTGTTTCTTCAGTTCATCACGGTAAGTCGTGGAAACGGAAACGGAGTCAAAAATCGCATCCACCGCCACCGCCTGCCCTTCACGAACCGGCACACCGAGTTTTTCAAATGCTTCTTCCACTTCACTGGTCAGGAAGCTGTCTGCCGGGCTTTGTACCGCTCCCGGCTGTGAGCCGCAGGTATCGTCACACGCACCGCATGACGGCGCGGAATAATAGCTGTAATCCTGATAATCCAGATGCGGATACTTCGCTTTCAGCCAGTGTGGTTCTTCCATACCGAGCCAGTGCTGAAAAGCCTCCAGCCGGAAATTGAGCATCCACTCCGGTTCATTTCGTTTGGCGGAAATGGCGCGGATCACATTTTCATTGATCCCTTTTGCCAGTTCATCCGTGGCGACGTTAGTGAAGAAGCCCTCTTTATAGCGCCCGTCATTCAGCCAGGTCTGAACGTCTTCACCAATCTCTGCATTGCTCTGAGACATAATATGGCTTCGCTCTTAAACCCCGAAGCTTTCACCACACCCGCAGGCATGCTGAGCTTTCGGATTATTGAATTTAAATATCTGATTCAGCCCTTCGCGGACAAAATCCACTTCCGTACCGTCAATAAACGGCATGGCTTTGCGCGGAACATACAGCCGGGCGCCATCGCGCTCAAACAGCATGTCGTCTGCATCCGCCTGATTAATCATTTCGAAAACATAACCAAACCCGGCACAACCGGACTGTTTGACACTCAGGCAAAGCCCGATACTGTCCGGGGTGTTATTCGTCAGTGTCACAATCTGTTTTGCAGCGGCCGCTGTCAGCGTGATCCCTGTCCAGTCATTATCATTCAGTGAAAAAGTTTCCACCGGGTTTGTGCTGTGTGTTGTCATTATTGACCTCATAAAATTCGACGGGAGCTCTCCGTAAACACCATGTTAATGATAATATTTCTCACTTCAACCACTTGCTTTGAAAGGACATTCCGATTATTGATTAAATAATAGACAAGCATATCAGACAAGCGTTATCATTTTTGAGCGGAAAGTGAATTAATTCATTGTTTGTAAAAGAGATTGTTTATCAATGATAAATGCTTATTACCGTACTGTTCAGTACATTGCTGATGGCACAAAAGGAATATTATAAATGCGACTTTTACAGAGAGAAGCCGGCGCAACGTGATTCCGGATGAAATTCACACTGCACCGACTAAAATGTTACTTAAATGTTAATTTCCGGTTCCGCGCAGAATGGCGGTGGTCAGCCGGGAGATACAGCACAAACGCTGCTGCTCATCAAAAATCTCTATCGACCAGACCTGCTGATTACGCCCGAGATGTACCGCCTTACAGTAACCGGTGACCACACCACTGCGCACCGCACGGACATGATTAGCATTAATCTCAACACCGACCACCGTTTCATCCCCTTCACTGCACAGATAACCGGCTACCGAGCCGAGACTTTCCGCCAGCACCACTGATGCTCCGCCGTGCAGCAGGCCATGCGGCTGTTTGGTCCGCTCATCAACCGGCATCACGGCGATCAGCTGTTCCGGCTCCACCGCTGTAAAGACAATGCCCAGATGACTGAGCATGTTCCCTTCCGAGATGCGATTCAGTTCTGCCGGTGTTGCAGGTCGTTTCCATATCATTGATAAGCTCTCCGCGTCGTGTTTTTATCCTGCTGTCAGGATACCAGTGTCAGCAGCGCCTGCAACGGGTGCAGCATGACTTTACCTTCCATCCGTTTCACCTGGCTGCGGCAGGAGTATCCGGTGGTCAGGCAGCGTTCTGACGGCAGTGACTGATACGGCTGAGCCCAGGAGAGCTGATAGATCCCCTTTGAGCGCGCCAGATTCGGCATTTCATGGCCGTAGGTTCCCGCCATTCCGCAACAGCCGGTGCTGACGGATTGCAGTGACGCACCGAAACGGCTGAACAGATTCTGCCAGGTTTTCACGCTGTCCGGCAGCGCGGTGGACTCGGTACAGTGGCTGAACAGATACCAGGGGGGAGTATTCACACTGATATCATTCACCGGCAGAGAATCCGCATATTCCGCCAGAAATTCATGAACTAACATCACGCGGAACTGCTGTTTTTCCGGCGGCAGCACCGTTTTGTATTCATCGCGGTAGCAGAGCACCAGTGCCGGATCGACACCCGCCATCGGGCAGCCGAGCCGGGCGACCCGGTTGAGAAAATCGGCGGTTTTGTTTGCTGTCCGGGCAAACCGGGCGAGAAAACCTTTAATATGCTGCGCTTTTCCGTTCGGACTGAACGGCAGCAGCACCGGCTGAAAACCCAGTTTTTCCGTCAGCGCGGCAAAGTCAGCCACCACTTTTGCATCAAAGTAGCTGGTGAACGGGTCCTGAACAATAAAGAGATAGCGCCCGGCACGCCGCTGCTCCTCACTCATGCTTTCCAGCATTTCCAGTGTGACGGAAACTGCTTTACTGCCCGCAAGCTGTTGTTTCAGTGACGGTGACGACAGCAGCGGCAAATCCGTCATACCCACTGTTTTCTCACTGAGTTTCTGTACCCACGGTTGTTTCAGGAAAAAGTTAAAAACCTGCGGTGCTTTCGCCATCAGCGGTGCACCGGACTCCACATTCGCCACCAGATGGTCACGCAGCGGGCGCAGATAGCGTCCGTGATACAACGCCAGAAAACGGGCACGAAA
The DNA here is from genome assembly GCF_032989665.1 of Morganella sp. BCCO 40_0007. Classification (NCBI taxonomy): domain Bacteria; kingdom Pseudomonadati; phylum Pseudomonadota; class Gammaproteobacteria; order Enterobacterales; family Morganellaceae; genus Morganella; species Morganella sp. BCCO 40_0007. Next base: position 11,191 of record NZ_JAVBIN010000015.1, read on the forward strand.
TTCCGGCACATCAATTTTGATCGGGCATTGTGTTGAACAGGCTTTACAGGCCAGGCAGCCGGACATCGACTCCTTCACTTCATGGGAAAAATCATATTCTCCGCGTGATGCCCGCCGTGTATTGCCGATTTTCTCAATCAAGCCACGCAGAGAGATCCGGCTCTGCGGTACTGCCTGTGATAATAATGCCGGATCCGTACCCTGCTCCGCCAGCAGCCGAAGCCATTCACGCACCAGTCCGGCACGGCCTTTCGGTGAGTGAAAGCGCGATTGTGTCACTTTCATTGACGGGCACATCGGGCTTTTGACATCAAAGTTAAAACACAGTCCGTTACCGTTGCAATTCATCGCGCCGGAAAAAGTATTTCTGACCTCAACGGGGATCGTTCTGTCATACGTACCGCGCTTGACGGCATCCACCTGCATCATCGGTGCATCACTGGTTAAAGGCGCACAGATTTTGCCGGGATTGAGCCGGTTTTCCGGGTCAAATGCCCCTTTGATACGACGCAGTTCGCGGTACAGCGTGTCACCGAAAAAATCCTCACTGTACTGTGCCCGGAACCCTTTACCGTGCTCTCCCCACAGTAAACCGCCGTATTTGGCAGTCAGCGCGACGATATCATCGGAAATCTGCTTCATCAGTATTTCCTGTTCCGGTGAGCACATATCCAGTGCCGGGCGCACATGCAATACGCCCGCATCCACATGACCAAACATGCCGTATTCCAGATGATGACTGTCCAGCAGCGCGCGAAATTCGGTGATGTAATCCGCCAGATGTTCCGGCGGCACACAGGTATCTTCGACAAACGGGATCGGTTTTGCCGCCCCTTTACTGTTACCGAGCAAACCCACCGCTTTTTTGCGCATTGCATAAATACGCTCAATACCACTCAGTTCACGGCAGACCTGATACCCAATCACACCCGCTTCATTATTTGCCATTAATAAATCGAGGCGTTCACACAGTGACGTAACCTGTCCGTCAATAAGCGCTTCATCATCACCGCAGAATTCAACGATATTCAGCCCCGACAGGGTTTTATCCGGCACATCCGTAATCAGCTCACTGACGGAATGCCAGACGATATCCTCCCGCGCCAGATTCAGTACTTTTGAATCCACAGTTTCCACTGACAGCGCCTGAGCGGCCACCATAAACGGCGCATTGCGCAGCGCGGAATCAAATGCATCATATTTGACATTCACCAGACGGCGCACTTTCGGGATCGGCGTGATATTGAGTTTTGCCTCAGTGATCACCGCCAGTGTGCCTTCCGAGCCGGTCAGGATGCGGGTCAGATCAAAGGTCTGCATATCATCACTGAAGACATGGCGCAGGTCATAACCGGTCAGAAAGCGGTTGAGCTTCGGAAAGCTGTCCAGAATGGTCTGCCGGTGGGTTTCGCAGCTTTCCAGTGTGGTGCGGTAAAGTTCCCCGGCCGCACTCTCCTCCTGCGCACAGCGCCGCGCCTCACTGACCGGCAGCGGTGCGGTATCCAGCAGGTCACCGTTGAGCAGTACCGAACGCAGCCCCAGCACATGATCAGAGGTTTTGCCGTACACCAGTGAGCCCTGGCCGGAAGCATCGGTGTTAATCATTCCGCCGAGGGTGGCCCGGTTGGAGGTGGATAACTCCGGCGCGAAAAAATAGCCGTAAGGTTTCAGATACGCATTGAGCTGATCTTTAATCACGCCCGCTTCCGCCCGTACCCAGCCCTGTTCCGGATTAATTTCCAGAATGCGGTTCATATAGCGGGATAAATCGATAACCACCCCGTTATTCAGCGACTGACCATTGGTGCCCGTACCGCCGCCGCGCGGGGTAAAAGTAACCGACCGGTATTCATCCTGTGCGGCAAGACGCATCACCAGAATCACATCAGCAGTTGAACGCGGGAAAACGATTGCCTGAGGCAGAAGCTGATAAATACTGTTATCGGTAGCGAGTGTCAGGCGATCACCGTAGCGGGTGGTGGTATCACCGGTAAATCCGCTTTCATTGAGGGCGTGAATATAACGTTCAACCGCCGGGCTTACCTGAGGGGAGTGCGTTAATCGTGGGATCATTATCTGCGGCTCTTTTATCATAAATGGTCACATTGCAAATCTGACAATATAATTATGTGGTTAACTCTTCATTCTGATGCATGATTCATGAGAGAATATTCACCTTAACACACAATGTATTCATTTTGCGCCTGCAATAAAATAACGCAATATTTGCGCTCCTTTATCGGGAACAACCAGTTAATTCATTTACAAAGGGAAACTTATCCGTGGAAAAATCGCAACCGGGTTATGATTTACCTAAACTAATATTCGCCGTTGCAGCGATATCCATTCTCATTGCCGTTAGTTTCTGGGTATTAAGTCCGTTCCTTCCCGGCTTCATCTGGGCAGGTATGATAGTCATTGCCACCTGGCCGGTTTATACCGCTATCCGCCGCCGTGTCCGTAACAGCCGCTGGATCGCAGCATCCGTTATGGTCATACTGATTATTCTGCTGTTTGTTTTTCCGCTGGCACTGCTGATTAACAGTATTGTCGAGAACAGTGAACCACTGATGCGCTGGGTGAAATCCCCCGGACAACTGACACTGCCGGAGCTCTACTGGCTGGATTCCGTCCCGGTTATCGGGCCGAAACTGTTTGCCAGCTGGACAAGTCTGGTCGCCAGCGGCGGCAATGCCATGATGGCGAAAATCCAGCCCTATCTCGGACAGGGCGCTGCCTGGTTCCTGACTCAGCTGCTGAGTGCAGGTAAGTTCCTGTTCCACCTCGCGATTATGCTGCTGTTCAGCGGCCTGCTCTACCTTCAGGGAGAAGAGGCTATGCGCGGCTTCCGCCATTTTGCCCTCCGTCTGGCCGGTATGCGCGGTGATGCCGCCGTACTGCTGGCTGCGATGTCTGTGCGTGCCGTCGCTCTGGGCGTCGTGGTAACCGCATTAACCCAGGCTATTATCGGCGGACTGGGACTGGGGCTGGCCGGGGTGCCGTTTGCCGCCATCCTGACAGTCCTTATCTTTATCTGCTGTGTGGCGCAGCTCGGTCCGCTGCTGATTATGATCCCGTCTGTCATTTATCTGTTCTGGACAGGTGATACCACCTGGGCGGTGGTGATGATTGTCTGGTCGGGCATTGTTGCCACCATGGATGGCGTACTTCGCCCTTATCTCATTAAAATGGGGGCCGATTTGCCTATGATACTGATTCTGACCGGGGTTATCGGGGGGATGTTATCACTCGGCATGATCGGGCTCTTTATCGGCCCTGTCGTACTGGCCGTTTCCTATACCCTGTTGAAAGCGTGGATGAATGATGTACCTAAGCCGTCGGACGATTTGACGGAAGTTCGCGCTTATATGGAAGAACAACTCTCGGAAAAAGAATAAGTTTTTAATCAAAGGTGCAGAAATGCACCTTTGATATATTTAATTAATTATTCAATTACTCTTCATAAATAACATTAATAATTTGAAATATTAATATACTTCAGTATGTCGTCACCCGACTTATTCCGCCTGCGGACAGAGGTTCTGAATATATTTCACTTATCTAACAAACAGTAAATATATATATTGAGACAATTCTTAATGCAGGCATATCTTAATTATTTTAATATATCAGCCATAAAGTAACGAATTAAAAGGTATTGTTATTCATTACAATGATACCTTCCGAATATAAATATTGCTGTGTGTAGTCTTTGCCTGTCAGCCCATGATAGGCTTTTTTTTTGCCTGTAATTCAGGATAGCTCATTTGGTTTTGTTTTGATTTGCCTTAAATGCGCTCAGACATTCTAACATTGAATGATAAAAAAAAAGCCCGAAACAATCCGGGCTTTTAATCATTTAAAATGATTGAATCAGCAATTTTCTGCTAATGAAATCCAGGTTTTCACTACAGTATCCGGATTAAGAGAAACACTGTCGATCCCCTGCTCCATCAGCCAGGCAGCAAAATCCTGATGGTCGGATGGTCCCTGACCACAGATTCCCACATATTTATTACGTGCTTTCGCCGCTTTGATAGCCATCGACAGCAGGGCTTTCACCGCGTCATTACGCTCATCAAACAGTGTGGACACCACACCGGAGTCACGGTCCAGACCCAGTGTCAGCTGAGTCATATCATTGGAACCGATAGAGAAGCCGTCGAAATACTCAAGGAACTGATCTGCCAGCAGGGCATTGGACGGAATTTCACACATCATAATCAGACGCAGACCGTTTTCGCCGCGTTTCAGACCATGAACCGCCAGTTCATTCACCACGGCTTCTGCCTGTGCCACCGTACGGACAAACGGAATCATCACTTCGACATTCGTCAGATCCATGTCATTACGCACACGCTTCACCGCTTCACATTCCAGCGCGAAACAGTCACGGAAATCATCATGCACATAACGACCGGCACCACGGAAGCCCAGCATCGGGTTTTCTTCATCCGGCTCGTAAATATCCCCGCCGACCAGGTTGGCATATTCGTTTGATTTAAAGTCAGACAGACGAACAATGACTTTCTTCGGATAGAAAGCCGCCGCAATCGTGGCAATCCCTTCAACCAGACGACCGATGTAAAACTCGACCGGATCATCATAGCCCTGCATCATGCTGCGGATTTCAGCCTGCAATTCCGGAGTCTGCTGATCAAATTCCAGCAGTGCACGCGGGTGCACACCAATCATACGGTTGATGATAAATTCCAGACGCGCCAGACCGACACCCTCATGCGGCAGACAGGCAAAGTCAAATGCGCGATCAGGGTTACCGACGTTCATCATGATTTTGGTGCCGACTTCCGGCATTGTGTCGATTTCGGAAGAGTGGATATCAAAATCCAGTTTGCCGCCATACACATAACCGGTATCCCCTTCAGAACAGGAAACTGTCACTTCCTGGCCTTCTTTCAGAAGCTCGGTGGCATCACCACAGCCGACAACTGCCGGAATACCCAGCTCACGGGCAATAATTGCCGCGTGGCAGGTACGGCCGCCGCGGTTGGTCACAATCGCCGCCGCTTTTTTCATGATCGGTTCCCAGTCCGGGTCAGTCATATCAGTGACTAACACATCACCCGGCTGAATACGATCCATCTGGCTCAGATCATGAATAACTTTTACCGCACCGGCACCGATACGGTGACCGATTGCACGACCTTCGACCAGCACATTGCTCTGGCCGTTCAGCTGATAACGTTCCATCACCTGCTGATTAGAACGGACAGTCTCCGGACGCGCCTGTACGATATACAGCTTGCCGTTATTACCGTCTTTTGCCCACTCGATATCCATCGGACGACCGTAGTGTTTTTCAATGGTCACAGCCTGTTTTGCCAGTTCTTCCACTTCGCTGTCGGTCAGTGAGAAACGTTTGCATTTCTCCGCATCCACATCTTCAATGCGAACCTGTTTGCCGTGGCTGGTGTCATCCGCATAAACCATCTGGATTTTCTTGGAACCCATAGTACGGCGGACAATGGCCGGACGGCCTTTTTCCAGGGTTGGTTTGTGAACATAAAACTCATCCGGGTTTACCGCACCCTGCACCACCATTTCACCCAGCCCGTAAGCGGATGTGATAAAGACAACCTGGTCAAAACCGGATTCGGTATCGATGGTGAACATCACACCGGACGATGCAAGGTCAGAACGCACCATGCGCTGAATACCGGCAGACAGTGCAACGCCGCGGTGGTCATAACCCTGATGCACACGATAGGAAATCGCGCGGTCATTAAATAATGAAGCAAATACGTGCTTGATAGCGACCATGATCGCATCAATGCCCTGCACGTTTAAGAAGGTTTCCTGCTGTCCCGCGAAGGAGGCATCCGGCATATCTTCAGCCGTTGCGGAAGAACGCACAGCAAAAGATGCACCTTTCTCGCCTTCGGACAGCTGTTCATATGCCAGGCGGATATCCTGTTCAAATTCAGCGGAGAACGGGGTATCGATTACCCATGCGCGGATCTGCGCACCAGCTTTCGCCAGCTGGTTGACATCGTCAATATCCGTTTTATCCAGCAGCTCATAAATGCGCTGGTTGACGCCACTTTGCTCAAGAAAGTCATTGAAGGCCTGTGCCGTGGTGGCAAAACCATTGGGAACAGACACGCCTAATCCGGAAAGATTGGTTATCATTTCGCCTAAAGACGCATTTTTACCACCGACACGGGGTACGTCATTCATACCTAATTGGTTATACCAAAGTACATTACACGGGGTTTGACCATTGTTGGACATTGCAAGCAATCCTTTTAACATTCAAAAGAAGGTAAAATCGGAAATACGGGCTCTGCTGAGCATCAGAAACAGATTATCACAATGTTTGTAAGAATATAGACAGGTGAATCGATCAACCCGATTACAATATTTTTTTATCCTTTATAATCATGTTTTAATTTATTTGTGCCGTTGCTCCGGATTATCGATTCAGCAAAAAACATAGGAAAATAAATAACATGTCTATCACAACCGGCTCATCTTCTGATACACAGAATAAAGAAACACGGAGTGTCTTCTTTATTTCTGACGGTACGGCAATTACGGCGGAAGTATTAGGTCATGCCGTATTGTCACAGTTCCCTATTGATATTATCGCTTACACCCTGCCTTTTGTGGCAACCGTGGAGCGTGCGCTGGAAATCAGACAAAAAATCGATACCATTTTTGAAACCACCGGGTTACGTCCGCTGGTGTTCTACTCCATTATCTGTCAGGACGTGCGTGAGGCTATCACCGGCAGTCAGGGCTGCTGCCAGGATATTGTGCAGACTCTGGTCGCCCCGATTCAGAAAGAGATTCAGATGGAGCCGCAGCCGATATTCAACCGGACCCACGGTTTATCCAAGCGCAATCTGAGCCAGTATGATGCCCGTATCGCCGCGATTGATTTCGCACTGGCGCATGATGACGGCGTTTCCCTGCGCAATATGGATCAGGCTCAGGTGATTCTGCTCGGCGTTTCCCGCTGCGGTAAAACCCCGACCAGTCTGTATCTGGCGATGCAGTTCGGTATCCAGGCCGCCAACTATCCGTTTACGGCGGATGATATGGATAATCTTCAGCTGCCCGCAGCCCTGAAACCGTATAATAAAAAGTTATTCGGTCTGACCATTGATCCCGAGCGCCTGGCCGCTATCCGGGAAGAGCGCCGGGAGAACAGCCGCTACGCCTCAATCCGTCAGTGCCGGATGGAGCTGGCAGAGGTCGAGGCACTCTACCGCAAACACAAAATCAGTTACCTCAATACCACTAACTATTCTGTCGAAGAGATATCGACAAAAATTATCGATTCTCTCGGATTAAACCGCCGCATGTTCTGACAGGCGGAAACGGTTAAGTGGATCATCTCACCCGGTGATCCGCTTTCTGCAATTGCATCTTGTAATCATCACGTTTTCGTTTATTGTGATCGGTATCACTGTGGTTTCACACAGCAACTGAACAAATTCAGAGACAGCATTAATCTATGGAAAAAACGGATGAACTGCGCACGCGGGCAATAGACAAACTGATTACCCCGTCTGCGCTGGCCGGTGAGTTTCCGGCCACAGAAGCAATAAATAAAAATGTGACAACGTCACGTAACCGCATTGAACGCATTTTAACCGGCGATGACCCGCGCCTGCTGGTGATTGTCGGCCCCTGCTCTGTGCATGACCCAATCGCCGCGCTGGATTACGCGCAGCGTCTGAGCGAACTGCTGCCTGCATACAGCTCACGCCTTGAAATCGTGATGCGCACCTATTTTGAAAAACCGCGTACGGTTGTCGGCTGGAAAGGCCTGATTTCAGATCCGCGTCTGGATAATTCCTGCCAGGTTAATGAAGGTATCCGCCTTGCCCGGAAACTGCTGATCGACGTTAACGCACTGAATGTCCCGACAGCCACTGAGTTTCTCGATATGGTCACCGGGCAGTATATTGCGGATCTGATCAGCTGGGGGGCTATCGGCGCCCGTACCACGGAAAGCCAGATCCACCGCGAAATGGCCTCGGCGCTCTCCTGCCCGGTCGGCTTCAAAAACGGGACGGACGGCAATATCAAAATTGCCATTGATGCCATTCGTGCCGCACAGGCCGGTCATATGTTCCTGTCTCCGGATAAAGACGGACAAATGACGATTTACCAGACCAGAGGTAACCCGTTCGGGCATATTATTATGCGCGGCGGTAAAACACCGAATTATTCTGCCGGTGATATTGCACATGCCTGTGATCAATTGCGCCAGTTTGATCTGCCGGAACATCTGATCATTGATTTCAGCCACGGCAACTGTCAGAAAATCCATCGCCGTCAGCTGGATGTTGCCCGTGATGTCGCACAGCAGATTAAAGACGGCTCCCGTGCTATCGCCGGTGTGATGGCCGAAAGCTTTATCCAGGAAGGTACTCAGAAACTGGTGAACCATAAAGCACCGGTTTACGGACAGTCGATTACTGATCCGTGCCTGAGCTGGTCTGACACCGTCACCATGCTGGATATTCTGGCTGATGCGGCAGATGCCCGCTTCTGTTAATCCGCTTCCTTTATTGTAAAACAGGATGCTCCCGCATCCTGTTTTATCCATCACCTGAAGTTATCATTCCTGCCCCATATAGTTGAGATACAGCTCACCTTTTCCGTGTAAATTCCCCCGCCGGATAAAAATCACTTGAACAGGTTCCGCCACCTGCTGATAATAATTCGCGAATGAGAATTGATATCAAATAAAATCATATGACTAAAAATAATAAACATTTTCCCTTACCCTCACTTGCCGGGTATAACAACACAGCAACAGATAAAATCACGGTGATCAGCAGTGAGGCACTCCTGGGACCGCAACAGCGCATTATCATCCGTCATCAGAATGAGGAATATCATCTGCGCCGCACAAAAAACGGAAAACTCATCCTGACCAAATAACATACAGGCCAGCCACCTGCATCCTTAAGGCAGCCAGCTTACTTTTTGACATTGATTATCCGGTCTGCGCCCGCCCGGTGCCGATCACGAAAAAGTAAGGATCTGCCATGCACAACGAAACACTTTCCCGCTATCTCGCCCTGAAAGAACAGGGACATCTTATTCATGCCCGTGATATTGCCGCAGCCATGGCAATATCCGAGGCGGAACTGGCACACTGCCGGACCGGTTATGATGCCTGCCGTCTCACACCGGATATTCCCGCTATTTTTCGTGTACTGGCCACCGCAGGGGAGCTCAGAGGTATTACCCGTAATGACCATGCTGTTCATGAACATTCCGGTACCTATGATAATGCTGAATTCGGGGAACACGCCTGCCTGCTGCTGAACCCGTACGGGCTGGATTTACGCTTCTTCCTGTCGCAGTGGCAGACGGTATTTGCATTTGCGGAAAATACCCCGCGCGGCCTGCGGCACAGTCTTCAGTTTTTTGATCGCCACGGTGATGCTGTCCACAAGATTTATACTACCGGCAATACCGATATGGGTGTCTGGCACTACCTGACAGCACAGTTTGCCGCATATGATAACCCGCCGGTTATCCCGGAACCGGCTGTCATTCCCGCGCAAGCATCACTGACACCGGAACAACAGGCCGAATTTACCCGCCACTGGCAGAAAATGACCGATGTTCACCAGTTTTTTGTCCTGCTTAAAAAGTTTAATATCAGCCGCTTACAGGCGTTTCGCTGTGTAGATAACACACTGGCACAGCGGGTGGATAACAGTGCGTTATCACGACTGCTGGCACAGTGCACCGAAAAGCAGAATGATATTATGATCTTTGTCGCCAACCGCGGATGTGTGCAGATTTTTACAGGTGCCGTTGCACGGTCGGAGCCGTATATCAGCCCCCGCGACGGACAGCACTGGATCAATATCTTCAATCCGTCGTTCACCCTCCATCTGATCGAATCCGCCATTACGGAATCCTGGATAACCCGTAAACCCACCAAAGACGGTGTTGTTACCAGCCTGGAATTATTTGACAAGAACGGTCAGGCCATCGCGCAATTGTTCGGACAACGCACTGAAGGCCGGCCGGAGCAAACCGTCTGGCTCACTCAGGTTAACGCGTTACTGACAGACGGCAGCGGTGAGGCAGCCGCATGAAAAAATATGCACTGATCCTGTTATTCTGCCTTTGTCCCTCTGCGCTCAGTGCACAGGGCGGCATTATCACTCTCGGCGGTGATGTGACAGAGATTGTCTTTGCACTCGGTGCCGGTGACCGGGTGATTGCCCGCGATACCACCAGCGAACATCCTCCGGCAGCTCAGCAATTACCGGATGTCGGCTATTTGCGTCTGCTGAATGCGGAGGGATTACTGTCACTTCAGCCCGCGATGATCCTCGCCAGTGAACTGGCATACCCCTCTGCTGTATTATCTCAGGTCAGTGCCGCAGGTATTCCGGTTATTAGAGTGAGCGCAGCAGCCGGGCTTCCGTCCATAGCCGCAAAGGTCACGCAGATTGCAGAGGCGCTGGCTTTACAATCCGCTGCGGCCGCACTGACTGATGAAATTAACCGCAAACTGGATGCCGTACCACAAACACCACTGGCGGTTAATGTTCTGTTTCTGCTCAGCCACACCGGAACCTCACCACTGGCAGCCGGTACAGATACCGCCGCTGACATGCTGATCCGCAGCGCAGGCGGGCAAAATGCCGCCGCCTCTTTCCGGCGTTACCGCCCGCTTTCCGCAGAAGGTATGATTGCCGCCCGACCTGACTTAGTCGTGATCACCCGCAGCGGCCTGGCCTCCATCGGCAGCACCGATATGCTGTGGCAGTTACCGGGACTGGCTCAGACACCTGCGGGAGAACATCAGCGGGTGCTTGTGGCTGATGATATGGGGTTTCTCGGCTTCGGATTACAGACCCCGGAAACGCTGTACCAGTTACGTAAAGCGATGGAGGCAGCCGCTGTATTATGAGTAATCAACCCGGTTTTTACCTGCGCCACCTGTGCCTCTGTTTTATGCTGATGGTGATGATATTTACCGCCATGAACACCGGCGGATTACCGGTTTCAGTCAGTGCATACCTGCGCGGAGAAATCACGCAGCAGCTCTGGCAAATCTGGTTAACTGTCCGTCTGCCGCGGATTGTGCTGGCAGTTCTGGCGGGCATGGCTCTGGCAACAGCAGGAGTATTATTGCAGGGGCTGTTCCGTAATCCGCTGGCAGACCCCGGCTTACTCGGGATCAGCAGCGGTGCTGCCGTTGCGGTGGCGCTGGGGATTGTCTTTATCGCACCTTATCTGAACGGTCCGGTCGCACTATACCTGCATATTTTTACCGCATTCAGCGGCGCGCTTTGCGTCAGCGGCCTGATTTTTCTGCTTAACCGCCGCCGTCAGCCACTACTGCGCCTGCTGCTGTGCGGTATTGCCGTCAATGCCATCAGCATGTCCTTTGTCGGTGTACTCAATTATCTGAGTGATGATAAAGAATTACGCCAGTTTTCACTCTGGATGATGGGTAACACCGGGCATATCAGCTGGGTGCTGTTACTGCCCGCAATCGGACTGGCTCTTCCGGTTTTTTGTGCCGCGTTCCTGCTGTCACGTCCGCTGGATATGATCCAATTGGGAGAAGAAGAAGCACATTATGCAGGGGTCAATGTCCGCCGGACACAACAATATGTGCTGCTGGTCAGTGCACTGCTCACCGGCATTGCTGTCGCGCTGTGCGGGATTATCGGTTTTATCGGCCTGGTTATTCCCCACCTGATGCGCATGATTTTCGGCTGGCATCATCGTCTTCTGCTGGTGACATCCGCTTTTGGCGGCGCGCTGCTGTTATTGCTCTCTGATACGCTCGCCCGCACACTGGCAGTACCGGCAGAAATTCCGGTCGGGCTGCTGACCGGATTACTCGGTGCACCTTATTTTCTCTGGCTGGTTTTCTCTGTAAAGGAATGATATGTCGCGTATAACCCCGAATACCCTGCCACCCGTGCTGGATGCAGAAAATATCTGTTTCTCCCGCGGTGGACAACCGGTGATCAGTGATATATCCCTGACATTGCACTGCGGAACGGTTACCGCCATCAGCGGCCCGAATGGTGCGGGGAAATCAACGCTTCTTCGCTTACTCAGCGGTTATTATCCCTGTGACAGCGGGCAGATTATGCTGCGCGGAAAACCCATCTCCTCCTGGTCTTCTGAAGCACTGGCACAGATCAGAGCGGTAATGACACAACAAAGTGTTATCTCCGCCCCTTTCCTGGTCAGGGATATTATCGCTCTCGGGGATTTATGCAGTCCGTTTACCTGCCGGGAAACCATTGATGAGGTGATACACCTGACAGCCTGTGAATCATTGCTGGAGAAGCGCTGGTATCAGCTTTCCGGAGGTGAGCAACAGCGGGTTCATCTGGTACGGGCGCTAATGCAACTGAATCCCTGTTTACCGATCCCCCGCCTGTTATTGCTGGATGAACCGACCTCCGCTCTGGATCTTCACCACCAGCAACGCCTGATGCGAATGCTGAAAAAACGGGTAAGCACAACCTCTCTGGCCGTCTGCTGTATTCTGCATGACCTGAATCTCGCCTCTTTATATGCGGATCACATCATAATGCTGGATAACGGACGCGTTATCAGCCGGGGAACACCCGCCGACGTACTGCAACAATCCGCACTGACGGAAACCTATCAGGCAAATCTGATAACGCTCCGCCATCCGCTGACCGGCAATAACTCTGTGTTACTTGCGCCTTAATGCTCTTCGCTTTTTGCCGTAATACGTTGTTTGCGGCAAAAAGTGATTGCTGAAAGCAGGCATAACGTATATCCGAGCAACTCGCAGCCTTCTTCAGCCAGATTTTTTACCAGCCGGTTAAAATCATCGCCCATCATACCGCGCCATAAAATTCCCATACCAAACAGACGGGAAAATACCAGTACCACCAGCAGACCTGTAACCATCATGCCGTACGACGGATGAGAGACAAAACGGTACAATCCGTTGATCGCAGTCCGCGGATGCAGGAATGCATAAAGGATCGCAGCCAGTGAGACCGGAACGGCAAACCAGAACCACGCTCCGTGAGAAATATAATCAAAAATCTGATCCAATTCTCTGATCAGCATGCTGGCAAAAAAACCGGCAATCAGGAAAAATCCCGCCCTGTCCTCCGGCTCCCGCAACCCTTTGCGGAAAAACAGTACAATCACTGCCAGCAACATCACCTCGGCAACAATTTCTGTCACCGAGTCTTCACCCAAATCATTCTTAAGAACCAGAATATCGATAAACAACAGACTGGTACTGGCGGCCATGATCAGCGCCAGCATAAAAAAACGTCCCATTGCCCCGAAAAGAAACCGAAATTGCTGTGACATAAGTATCCTGAATTATATTTGTAATCGGCAGATTCTATCGATTATGAATTCAGAATTGGTGACATATGGTGCTATCTGCTGGCGATAAAACAATAGGTTTCATCTATTGGTCTGATAATGATTCTCAATCATGAAAGGCACGATTTGCCTACACAAATCTTGGAAAATTCATAAAATACGGTTAATAACATATGTGATTATTAGAATTTATAGATTGTAAGCCCGATATTGGGAGGTGAACATGTCAGAAAGTGTAGTTAACGATATTATCAAATGGCTGGAAACCCAGTTACAGCGCAATGAAGGGATCAAGATTGATACGATTGCGGATAAGAGCGGTTATTCAAAATGGCATCTCCAGCGTATTTTCAAAGATATTAAGGGATGCACATTAGGTGAGTATGTCCGTAAGCGCCGCCTGCTGGAAGCAGCAAAGTCTCTGCGCGATAACGATATGTCTATTCTGGACATCGCGTTACAGTATGGTTTCAGCTCACAGGCAACATTTACCCGTATCTTTAAAAAACATTTCAACACCACACCGGCAAAATTCCGTGACCACGGCCAGCTGCCGGAACCCCGCTGTTTTATGGAATGCGGTTCACACTAAGAATCTGAAAAGTATCCCCGTCTGCCACAAACGCCGGACGGGGATATTTTTTTATTTAAGTTCTGTTACCAGCCAATCCCGCAACTGCACCAGCTCACTGTGCATATCCGGATAACCGGCAATCAGGCCGGAGAAGACAGCCTTCACCGCAGCAGCACTGTATTGCTGACCTGTCAGCAACTGTGCCAGTTGTTCCAGCGGTGCCGGATCGAGACTGTCAGTAAAAATCTGTGCCCGGCTGATAATGCCCCGCTCCACATCGAAATGCAGCTCAATACCCCCCCACTTAAAGCGGGTATCCAGCAGGTGACTGAAAGCCGGTGCATTACCAAAATTCCAGTCCCAGCTGCTTTGTCTGGCAAATGTCTCTGCAAATCCGGGTAAATCGGGAAGTGAATCCGGCGAAATCCGTTCTTCCTGTACCGTCTCGCCGTAATAATCGAAAAATGCGGCTTTAATCGATTCGCAGACCTGCTCATGGTCAATTCCCGGCACAATTTCCGCCAGATTAGTGACCCGTGAACGGACAGAAGTGATCCCTTTGGCCTGCAGTTTTTTCGGGTCCGGGTTGAGGTAATCCGCCAGACGGCTCAGGTCAGCATTAATTAACACAGTGCCGTGGTGGAAACCACGATCTTTAGTTTCACGATACGCCGAGCCGGAAATTTTCCGCTCACCGTCTTCACTGTTGACCACCAGATCATTACGGCCGGATGCCGACACCGAAATCCCGAGCCGGGATAACCCGTCAAGAATAATATTGGTCGAAACCGTTTTATCATATTCCGGTTTTCCGGCCATAAAGGTGAAATTTGTATTTCCCATATCATGAAATACTGCCCCGCCACCGCTGCTGCGCCGGGCTAATTTAATATGATCGGATTCCATTTTGCGGGTATTGCATTCCTTCCACGGGTTTTGTGCCCGTCCGATAACGACAGTGTCATTATTACGCCATAAAAATAATACGCGCTGGTCAGCGGGCATCTGACGGAAAATACACTCTTCAACGGCAAGGTTGAACCACGGATCGCAGGAATCAGAAATAAAAAGACGAAGTGACGACATAGTGTTCCCCGGAAAAAATAGGCTGCCGTTAAGATAGCATATTTATCCGGGTAATTTTAAAGCCTGCGCGCCTGCCAGAAGACTTTTTTCCAGTAAACGTTATCAAGGCTGGAACGCATCACGCCCTTACTGGTCGAGGCGTGAATAAAGGCGCGGTCAGAATCATAAATACCGACATGTAACCCGTTTTCGCCACCGCCGGTTTTAAAAAATACCAGGTCACCGGGTTGTAAATCTTCAGCATCAATCCGGGTACCGTATGTTGTCTGAGCTTTGGTGGTGCGCGGGAGTGAAATCGCAAAGCGGTCGTTAAATGTCCGGTAGACAAAACCGGAACAATCGATACCGTTTATATCCATTCCGCCATAATGATAAGGCGTACCGTACCATTGCGATAATTGTTCCCGCAATTGGGCGATAACCATAATCGGATCTGATAACTCCGTTTTGATCGGAGGTGCATGATATTTACGCGGTGTCGATGAACAACCGACAACGGCTAATACACAAATAAAAAGCAGAGAGCGGAATATCATTTTCATTGTATTATCCCCGGTACAGCTGACCTTCAACCCGCATTACTGTATTAATATCTGCGGGTGAAAGTCAATATTTGGCGTATTTCACCGGGTATTACGGCATTTTCCGGTAATAAAGCAATGTCAGATTATCGTCAGTGATAAATTCATCCGCCGGAGAAACATCATTTTCATCCACCCCGTGACGGTCACGCAGGATCAATGCAACATCACCGGTTTTACGGGCATTTTCCAGCCAGGATTCAAAATTCTCATGGCTGATAAACTTTGATTTGGCATCCGGATATAAATCACTCAGCCCGTATTTCAGCTCTCCGGGACGATCGAACATATAAATATCACTGCGCTGTAATTCCCAGGCCGCTGATGTCCCGATCCCGACACTGTTGACCAGGATATAACGCGCATCCTTCAGCAGTGCGATATTATTCTGAATAAAAATCTGCGGTAAATTCGCCCGTTCCGTTCTGGCCGGTAACAGTGAACTGACCGACAGACTGATAGCAACGGTACAAAATGCCGCCAGCAGCCAGTAGCGGCAGCCTTTTATCAGAGTAACCACCGAAACCGCAATCCAGAACAGAAAAATCGCAATAGCACCGATAAATTTACCCCGTTCAGCGGCAGAATAAACCAGGGTATTTTCCAGATTATTGATCACCAGGAGCGCAATGACCGCGCAGCAGCCGAAAATAATATTAATCACCGCATTCAGTTTAAATACTGTAACAGCCTGTTTCTTTATCAGTGTGTGAATATAAGCCGCCATCAGAATAGTCAGCGGCGCAATGACCGGCAGAATATAGGTCAGTAATTTCCCTTTGGCGATACTGAAAAATAAGAACGGCAATACGGTCCAGCACAGCAGGAAAAATAACGGTTTATTTTCCCGGCGCTGCTGCCAGCCCTGTTTCAATGCCCCGAATAAAAAACCGCTCCAGGGTAATACACCGGCAAATAAAATCGGGATGAAAAACCAGAACGGGGAGAGGTTTTGTGCCTCTTTACTCATAAAGCGCTGTAAATGCTCAACCACCACAAAATAACGCCAGAAATCCGGCTCGGCATGATACACCGTAATTGCCCACGGCAGTGTGATAAGCCCGGCCGCCGCAATCCCCGCCCAGCAATAACAGAGCATTATTTTTAAACGGCGGTAGAAAATATGTACCGGGATCAGCGCAATAACCGGTAATACCAGAGCCAGAAAACCTTTTGTCATCAGCGCCATACCACAGGCCAGCCCGAAGGCAACCCAGTACCCCAGCAACGTACCGCGCGTCTGCGCTGTTGTCAGCCCGTAACTGAGATAAATCACCAGTGTGATCCACATCGTCAGAATCGGGTCCAGCGTGCTGTATGTGCCGAGCGCCAGTACCAGTAACATACTGGCATACAGGAACGCAGCAGTGCGGGCAATCACCTTTTCGTTCCACATTTTCATTGCCAGCCGGTAAACCAGCAGTGTACTGACCATGGTTGAGAAAAGAACACCAAAACGGACAGCGAACTGAGTGTGCCCGAACAGCATCTGACTGATATTATTCACCCAGTAACCCGCCACCGGCTTTTCAAAATAGCGGATATCCAGCAGGTGAGGTACAACCCAGTTACCATCAGCCAGCATTTCCCGGCTGATTTCAGCATAGCGGGTTTCATCCGGCTGCCATAGTGCCCGGAATTCCAGAGGTAAAAAATAGGTTACTGCAATAAACAACAGGAATAATACAGTCCACATTGCAGCTGACGGATACGCCACATTAAACACGGACTTACGGCTGGTAATGTCCAATATCACCTCCGGACAAAGATACGATCTGATAACAATAAGGTAATCATCTCTGTTACCTCCATTAAGACCCGGGTATGGGAAAATAATTCACGGTGTAACAGGATATTTTGTTTATACAACAAAGAAAAAACGGAGGGATTAATACAGGCTTAATCGTTTAATGACGGCTTAATAAAACACTAAGCCGTATTATGATTATACGGCGGGTTTTTCTTTACTGTGGATCAGGCGCACACCAAACAGAATAAAAATAATACCGATACTTTTAATCAGCGAGACACCTTCATTAAACCAGGGCAGGAATGCCGCCAGCAGATAGACAAATACATAACTCAGGCTGATAAGCGGATAAGCTTTATTGAGCGGCAAATCCCGCAGTGCAAGCAGCCAGCACACCATCGACATGACATACCCGGCCAATCCGGCGAACACGATGGCAAACGGCTGCCATTGCGATAACAGCAGGCGGATATCCAGCCACTGTGAACTCAGCGCAATATCCGGTAACTGCGTCACACCCAGTTTCAGCAGCAATTGCGCTGCGGTAACAAACAGTACACTGCCGAGTACCCAGAGATATCCGCGCATCAGTGTCCGGCCCCCATCAGAATCACGCCGGTGACAATCGCAGCCACACCGCACCAGTGTTTACGGGTCACCCGCTCACCATATAAAAACTGAGCCACCAGCGTAACCACCACAAAATTGATACTCAGCATAGGATAGGCAATATTCAGCGGCATCACCTGCAATAATTTCAGCCACAGCAGCATCCCCAGGCCAAGCAGAAATACCGCCAGTGCCAGCCAGTACAGCCCTCTTCGCTTCGCATTTTCCTGCGCGGCCTGCCAGACATCCACAGCCTGCTTTTGACAGATCTGGCCGCCGCAGGTGAGAAAACTCACAATAATCAGTAAGACGATTTGCCCGAACACCATCACACCTTATGGCTGTTTATCGTAGATATAGAGCGTCATCCGGCTGTTTTCGGTACGCTTGTCTGCCGGTGGCAGTTTGGCATCGTAGGTATCATTTTTATCTGTTACCAGCAGTGCGACCTGCCCCTTTTTGCGGGTTTCCGCCAGCCATTCTGCGAAATTTGCATCTTTCAGAAGGCGGTATTCGCTGTCCGGATATTTCAGACCGTAAGTCAGCTCACCGGAATTATTCAGCAGATAAATGTCACCGCGTTTCAGTTCCCACGCCAGCCCGGCGCCGATACCGACGCTGTTACTGACAATAAACGGGCTCTTTTCCAGATCAGCCATATTCTGGCGGATAAAGAGCTGCGGCAGTTTTGAGTCCACTGAGCGATCCGGCACAGCACTGCCGAAGATCAAGCTGACCACCAGCGAGCAGGAAGCTGCCCACAGCCAGTGTTTTGCTTTCAGCAGATAACAGAGATAGCCGATGATGCCCCAGATAGTAAAGGCAACAATACCCAGCACCACTTTGGACCATTCATCCGGCTGATAAATCGGTTTTTTGACCAGATAACTGGCCACGATCAATCCGGCGACAGCGACAGCACCAAAAGCCAGATTCAGAATACCGTTCGCCTGTAACGCCCGCATCCGGTGTTTGCGGACGCAGTCAACGCCGTATTTGGCGATCATTACCGCCAGAGGCGCCATCAGCGGCAGCATATAAGTCGGCAGTTTGCCTTTGGCAATACTGAACAGCAGGAACGGGGCAACAAACCAGCAGAACAGGAAGAACATCGGCGGATTATTACGCCGCTCTTTCCAGCCTTTGGACAATGCTCCCGGCAGCAGCGCCAGCCACGGCAGACAGCCGAGCAGGATCACCGGAATGTAATACCAGACCGGCGAGGCGTGCTGGGCATCTTCACCGGAGAAACGCTGGAAATGCTCCACCACAATAAAATAGCGCCAGTAATCCGGCTCCTGCTGATGTACCGCTATCGCCCACGGCAGACTGATCAGTACAGCACAGATCACGGCCAGCGGACCGAACTTCAGTAATTCAGTAAAACGCCGCTGGTACAGCATGACCGGCAGCATCGCCACCACCGGAATAGCCAGTGCGAGAAAGCCTTTGGTCATAAACCCCATACCGCAGGACAAACCCAGCAGGCACCAGGAGGTTATCCTGGTTTTCAGATTTTCAGCTTTCAGTGCTCTGAAGCTGAAAGCCATCGAGGCCACCACCCACATAGCAAACATCGGGTCAAGCACACTGTATGTGCCGACACTGAATACCAGAAACATGGAGATAAAGACCAGCGACGCAACAAACGCGGTATGGCGGTTGCGCCACATCAGCAGAGTCATCCAGTAAACCAGCAGCGTGCTGATAAGGATACTGAATACAGAGCCGGCACGGACAGCAAAATTGGTATGACCGAAGACCAGCTGACTGATGTTATTCACCCAGTAACCGGCCACCGGTTTTTCAAAATAACGCAGATCGAGTAATTTGGGGACAACCCAGTCACCCTGTGTCACCATTTCACGGCTGATTTCCGCATACCGGGTTTCATCCGGATGCCAGAGCAGACGATCATTGATAGGGAAAAGGTAAGTTAACACGAAAAAAAGAGCCAGCAGAAAGGCTCCGATTTTACTCGCCCGGTTATTCAGCATGCAATGCTATCCCTCTTGTTGGCAGCCCAGCCACCCTTCCCGGCCGGGGAAATCCCCCCGGACCACTTTGCCTGTCGGTAATGTTGATAAATCAGACGGCAGCAGTTCACTGAGCGGACAAAAGCGGAAATCCTCATTTTTAATCCGTTCCAGTAATGCTTCAAACTGCGCGGCTTTGGACATCCCTTCCACTTCTGTGTGGATAGTATAGACCGGCACGCCCTGATCCCGTCTGATGGCATCGAGGATAAAGTCGTTAAAATCCGCATCAGCCACCTGCGGCCCAACCACTTCATCATAGGTCGGCAGTGTAACAGGAATCTGCACGGTTCCGGTAGTCCCGTCTGCAAGAAGCGGACGAAACGGATGCGTCCCCCGGCAATCGCTGTTATATGCAAAACCAAATGCCTGCTTGGCTTCAATCACCCGCTCATCCGCACGCCAGCCCGCAACCGCGGAGCACTGCACCGGCTGTCCGGTCGCCTGTGATAACGCATCTGTACCAAGGCGGATCTGTTCGGTGATCTGTTCCGGTGTCCAGCGGCCGATTTTTGCCTGCCA
This sequence comes from Morganella sp. BCCO 40_0007, assembly GCF_032989665.1. NCBI lineage: Bacteria > Pseudomonadati > Pseudomonadota > Gammaproteobacteria > Enterobacterales > Morganellaceae > Morganella > Morganella sp. BCCO 40_0007. The sequence goes on from NZ_JAVBIN010000015.1 coordinate 31,699, forward strand.
GCCCTGATGATCCCAGGCGTGCAAACCGACCTCATGACCGGCATCCAGTGTCTGCTTTATCAGATACCCCAGGTCACGGGCAATTTTCTTACCCGGCCATGCCGTACCGGCCAGCAGAATATCAAGGCCATACAATGAAGCCGCATTGGAGCGCAGCATTTTCCACAGAAACTTAGGACGCAAAAGGCGCCACAAGTGACGCCCCATATTATCCGGCCCGACGCTGAAGAAAAAACTGGCTTTAATATCGTGCTGCGCAAATACCTTCAGTAACTGCGGCACACCTTCCAGTGTGCCGCGGTAGGTATCCACGTCAACCCGCAGGCCGACATTTCTCATTACTCGTCATTCCTCAGCTCTTCAACCGCACCGCGCAGGAAGAAATCGAGTGTTTCTTCCACAGTCTGGCGGGTGTCGATAGTCGGTTTCCAGTCCAGTAAACGTTCCGCGTTTTTAATGCTTGGTTTACGGTGTTCCACATCCTGGTAACCTTTACCGTAATAGGTGCTGCTTTCGATTTTACGGAAGCCGGCAAACGGCGGGAAGTTGTCACGCAGCGGATGTTTTTCGAAGCAGTCGAGCAGCATTTCTGCCAGTTCACGGATACTCGCTTCGTTCACCGGGTTACCGATGTTGATAATCTGACCGTCACATTTACCGTCACGGTTTTCAATGATACGGAACAGGGCTTCGATACCGTCATGGATATCAGTGAAGCAGCGTTTCTGCTCACCACCGTCAACCAGTTTGATTGGTGACCCTTCCACCAGGTTCAGGATCAGCTGTGTGATAGCGCGGGAGCTGCCGATACGCGCAGAGTTCAGGCTGTCCAGGCGCGGTCCCATCCAGTTGAACGGACGGAACAGTGTGAATTTCAGACCTTCTTTCGCACCGTATGCCCAGATAACCCGGTCAAGCAGCTGTTTGGAAACAGAGTAAATCCAGCGCTGTTTATTGATAGGGCCGACGATCAGACGTGAATTGTCTTCGTCGAACTCTTTATCATCACACATGCCGTACACTTCAGAGGTGGACGGGAAGATGATCCGTTTGTTGTATTTCGCACAGTAACGGACGATTTTCAGGTTTTCTTCGAAGTCCAGCTCGAACACACGCAGCGGGTTACGGGTGTATTCGATTGGCGTGGCGATTGCCACCAGCGGCAGAATGACATCACATTTTTTGATGTGATACTCAATCCACTCGGTGTGGATGCTGACATCCCCTTCGATAAAGTGGAAACGCTCATCACCGATGAAACGGTCAATCGCGGAAGAGCTGATATCCATACCGTAGATATCGTAGTTGCCGTCTTCCAGCAGACGTTCGGTCAGATGGTTACCGATGAAACCGTTCACACCCAGGATCAGAACACGCTTACGGCGGGCAACCTGAGCAGTGGCTTTCGGTCCGACACGGACATCGGTCACAATTCCCATTTCCGCTGCCAGACGGGTACCCTGCACATACAGACCGGATTCGCCCTGGCCACTGATCACTTCCAGCGCGCCGTTTCCGCAGGCAATCACCAGCGGCTCGGCAGAAATAACGGTTCCCGGACGCTTGCCTTTGTTGTCGGTCAGCACGCGGCTGCGCCAGATGATCATTTTGCGCTCACCCAGGAAAGTGAATGCACCCGGATACGGTTCAGTCACTGCACGGACCAGGTTGTGGATCTGTGCCGCAGACTGGTTCCAGTCAATCAGGCCATCTTCCGCACAACGGCGGCCGAAATACGTTGCCTGAGATTCATCCTGAGCAGTGGTTTTGTAAGTACCGGCCTCAATCAGCGGTAATGTTTTATTCAGCAGGGTTTCTGCCGCTTCACGGACTTTACCGTGAACAATCAGAGAAGAGTCATCCGCACCGATAGTGACTTTTTCCTGCGCAACGATATCACCGGCATCCGCTTTGGCGACCATTTTGTGCAGAGTGACACCGGTTTCGGTTTCACCGTTGAGAACAGCCCAGTTGATTGGCGCGCGGCCGCGGTATTTCGGCAGCAGAGAACCGTGCAGGTTGAATGCGCCTTTCGGTGCCAGCGCCAGAATGTCTTCGCTCAGCATATCGCGGTAGTAGAAAGAGAAAATAACATCCGGTTTCAGCTCACGGATGCGATCCACCCACAGCGGGTGGTTAACGTTTTCAGGGGCATAAACCGGCAGTTCCATGTCCGCGCTGACGCGGGCTACCGATGAAAAGAAATGGTTTTCACCCGGGTCGTCCGTATGGGTAAAGACGGCCTGAATATCAAAGCCCGCTTGTTTCAGGGCCTTCAATCCGACACAACCAATATCATGGTAGGCAAATACGATTGCTTTCATTAGTTTTTTTCCTGATTTTCAGTTTCACTGGTCTCTTTCGCCTGAGCGCCGACCACTTTTTGAATAAAATACCGGGGACGTGCACGAACATCGTTATAAATCCGCCCGATATATTCCCCGAGCAGACCCATTGCCACGAATTGTGCGCCGATAAACATGAATAAGATAGCGAACAGGGTAAACACCCCTTCTGCCGCCCACAGCGCGCCGAAGGCCACGCGCAGGATAATCAGTAACAGCGCCAGCAGGAAACCGGACGCGGCTATGATACTGCCGACGATGCTTAACAGGCGCAGCGGTGCGGTCGTCAGGCAGGTCAGCAGGTCATACATCAGATTGATCAGTTTAAGGAAACTGTATTTTGAGTCGCCGAATTCACGCTCGGCGTGTTTAACATCAATTTCAATCGTTTTGCGGGCAAAGGTGTTCGCCAGAATCGGGATAAATGTACTGCGCTCATGGCACTGTAACATGGCATCAATGATATGACGGCGATAGGCGCGCAGCATGCAGCCGTAATCACCCATGGCACTGCCGGTTGCGGCGATGATCATTTTGTTGATCATTTTTGAGGCGGTTTTACGGAACCAGGAGTCCTGACGGTTTGCACGGCGTGTGCCGACCACGTCATAACCCTCTTCCGCTTTCTCAACCAGGCGCGGAATTTCTTCCGGCGGATTCTGTAAATCCGCATCCATGGTGATCACCAGATCACCGTCCGCCTGTCTGAATCCGGCCATAATCGCAGAGTGCTGACCGTAGTTACGGTTCAGCAGAACAGCAACCACATGGTTTTCCGGAATTTCCGCCGCCTGTGTCAGCATTTCCGCTGAACGGTCGCGGCTGCCGTCATCCACCAGTACAATTTCATAGGCTTGTTTCAGTGACTGACAGGATTTGATTGTACGTTCCAGCAACTGAGGCAGGCTTTCTTCCTCGTTGTATACCGGAATCACGACTGAGACTTTTTTAATTTCGTTAAATGACACTTATTTCTGCTCCGCAAGAATAGCTTTGATTGCGTCTGTCACACGGGTCACATCACTGTCTTTCATATCCGGGAAGAACGGCAGCGAACATAATGTCGCGGTGTTCCACTCCGAGTCCGGCAGTGATAATGACGGGTACCGTTCCCGGTAATATTTCTGGGTATGCGCTGCACGGAAATGCAGGCCCGTCCCGATATTGACCGCTTTTAACTGCTCCATAAAGGTATCGCGATCGATGCCGCAGACTGCTTTATCCACACGGATCATCAGCAGATGATTAGCATGCAGATGCGGGTAATCCGGCACGGATAACAATTTAACCGGCAGCCCGTCCAGGGCTTCGCGGTAAAGCTGTGCCAGGTGTGCACGGCGCGCATTCAGCTCGTCCATCCGGCTCAGTTGCACCACCGCAATCGCCGCATGGATATCTGACAGGTTATATTTAAACCCCGGTTCGACCACTTCAGCCTGCGGCTTGCGCCCCTGCATCTGACGATCAAACGCATCCACACCCAGCCCGTGGAATTTAAGACAGCGGATACGCTGTGCAAGTTCATCATCATCTGTGGCAATTAATCCGCCTTCCGCACAGGTGACGTTTTTAATCGCGTGGAAAGAGAAAATCGCCGTACCGTTTTCGCCGATCCATTCATCCCGGTAGCGGGTGCCGACGGCATGTGCGGCGTCTTCCAGAAGGAAAACATTATGTTCCTGTGCAATCGCACGTAAAGCAACTAAATCACAGGGGGCTCCGGCATAATGAACCGGAATGATTACTTTGGTTTTCGGTGTAATGGCGGCGCGTACAGCATCCGGCTGAATCATCAGCGTGTCGCGGTCAGCATCAATCATCACCGGCACCGCACCAAGCAGCTCAATCATATTGATAGTGGAAACCCAGGTCTGAGAAGGTGTGATCACCTCATCCCCCGGGCCGACACCCAGTGCCATCAGTGCAACATGCATACCCGCGGTTGCTGATGCCAGAGCGATGGCGTGTTTACAGCCGAAACGCTGACAGAAATCCGCTTCCAGTTGCTGATTCTGCGGGCCGGTCGTAATCCAGCCGGAACGCAGTACTTTTTCAACAGCGGCGATTTCTGACTCCCCGATAGCAGGCCGGGAAAACGGAAGAAACTCAAGCATAAATACAACCTAATAAGAATCGGAAGTGATGATTATATCCTGAATTGATTCAATTGACGCTCAACACCAGGGCTTCGTTTAAACAATTCTTAATCTTTACGTCGACGACATAACAACAAATTTATGTGACAGCATAACAAAAATCAGCGGTGATGTTGATGCCAATCTGTTATTTGCCAATGAGTTTCTTGTGCCGGTCTGATACTTTTTATTTCTGACTGAAAAAGTTCGCTCAAAATATCTTCTGTCATAATCACCCGAGTTTTACCCGCTGCAAGTAACTGACCACCTTTAAGCAGCACCACTGCATCGGCGTGCAGGTAGCTGTGGTTTAAATCATGACCGCTGGTAATAATCGTACCGCGCTGCTCACAAAACCGGGCTATCCATTTATCCAGCATCGCCTGCTGGGTAATATCCAGATGATTACGCGGCTCATCCAGCAGCAGGTATTTTCCGGACAAATCATCCGTACTCCATAATTGCAGAAATATTGCCGCTATTTTCACCCGCTGCCATTCGCCGCCGGATAATTGCGTCAGCATGCGCGGTAATAACTGCTCCAGCTGAAAATCACCGCACAGCTGATAAATAAGTTGTGTATTTTCCTGCACTGCCGGCATATAAAGTTGCAGATACTGAAAAACCGTCATGACCGGCACACCATCGGTGGTTTGCGTCAGATAAGCGCGAAACTGCGCCTGCTGCCGTTTGGGGATTGTTTTTAAATCTGTGCCGCGATAGCCGATTTGCCCGTCATAGCGCACGGCATCCGCCAGTGCCGCCAGCAGAGTACTCTTACCGGAACCGTTCGGCCCCAGCAGGTGAATCTGCTGTCCGGCGAAAAATTGCAGTGCCTCACAGGACAAACGGCGGCCGACACTGACAGCACTGACATCGAGTAAGCATTTTTCCATCAGCGGCGTCCTCCGTGGTTCCGGGTCAGCAGATAAATAAAGGCCGGTGCACCGATAGTCGCGGTCACCACACCAATCGGAATTTCTGCATTCGATAAAATCAGCCGCGAGCATAAATCTGCCAGCAGCAGGCTGACCGCGCCGAATAACGCACAGGCGGGTAATAATGTACGGTGATCAGTAATTCCCATCAGCCTCAGCATATGCGGGATAATCAGCCCGATAAAACTGATAGCCCCGGCCACTGCCACACTCAGCCCGATCAACAACCCGACGGCGATAATAAACACATTACGCCAGCGGTGCGCGGATACCCCGAGCTGCTGGGCATTCACTTCCCCCAGCGCAAGGTAATTAAGTACCGGTGCCTGCCACAGCAGCCACACAGCCACCACCGCAATGGCCGCCAGCAGCGGACTGAGCCGCCAGTCAGCCCCGGAGAAACTGCCCATCATCCAGTACATCAGCTGGCGTAAATCCAGACTGGTACTAAAATACACCATCCAGGTCATAAATGCGCCGCAAATAACCCCGAGCGCCACCCCGACCAGTAACAGCTGACTGTTACTCAGCCGCCGGAAATGGGCAAAATAAAGTAAAATCAGCGTCAGCAGCGTTGCCCCGATCACCGCCCCGCCTCCGAGCACCCACAATGGCGGCATACCCTTGAAAAACAGAACGATAAAAACAACAAACACCCCGGCGCCGTTGCTTACGCCGAGCAATCCGGGTTCTGCCAGCGGGTTTTCAAAAATAGCCTGCATCACCGCACCGGCCATTGCCAGTCCGGCACCCACCGCAATCACGGCCAGTACACGCGGAAAACGCAGATCCCAGACAAATAGCTGTGCGGTTTCAGATAACCACTGGTCCGGTAAAATCCACATCTCACCGGCACAGAGTGCAATAGTGATCATGATAAGCAACGTAACGGAAAGAAAAATGATGCGCTGTACATCCCGCTTTTTCCGCGTCTGCACCAGCTTTGTGATGGGGTTGTGAATATGCATGAGATCCCTGTCATTGTTCAAGACGGGAGGCAGTATACCTGAGTCAGAACGACGTTAATGTCTGACAAACCACAGAAAAGAAAACGACCTCATACGAGGTCGTTTCAGGTCTTACTCTTTCGGTGTCGATTTTTCGACCTTGGCTTTCAGCTTCTGCCCCGGACGGAAAGTGACAACACGACGGGCTGTGATAGGAATATCTTCACCCGTTTTCGGGTTACGGCCCGGACGCTGATTCTTGTCCCGCAGATCAAAATTTCCGAAACCGGATAATTTCACCTGCTCACCATTCTCAAGAGAACGGCGTACCTCTTCAAAAAACAGTTCAACCAGGTCCTTCGCATCGCGTTTGCTCAGGTCCAGTTTTTCCGACAGATTTTCTGACATTTCAGCTTTAGTAAGCGCCATAGGTTTAGTCCCTCAAGGATGCTTTAAATCGCTGTTGCAACGCGGCAACGCATTTGTTTACGGTTGCTGCAATTTCATCTTCTTCAAGTGTACGCTCTGTATCCTGTAAGGTCAGACTGATCGCCAGACTCTTATAACCCTCAGCAACACCTTTACCACAGTACACGTCAAATAAGTTTATGCCAACTAACTGATTTACGCCAACTTTTTTACATTCATTCAGAATGTCTTCAGCAGCGACGTTTTCCGGCACAACGATGGCGATATCCCGGCGGTTCGCAGGGAAGCGTGAAATTGCTTCAGCTTCAGGAATAATACGGTTTGTCAGTGCGTCCCAGCGGATTTCAAAGACAACCGTACGGCCGTTGAGATCCAGTTTTTTCTCCAGTTCCGGATGAACCACACCGATATAACCAATATGCTCATCTTCCAGATAAATCTCAGCACCTTGTCCCGGATGGAGGGCCGGATTCGTCGTTGCTTTAAACGATACACGATCTAATTTACCAGTCAATTCTAAAATGGCTTCCAGATCACCTTTTAAATCATAAAAATCAACGACCTGTTTTTCCGATGACCAGTGTTCCTCATGACGGTTACCGGCGATAACGCCTGCCAGCATGGTTTCCTGACGGATCCCGAGGTCTGCGGCAGCATCCGGAACAAAGCGTAAACCGGATTCAAACAGGCGGACACGGCTCTGCTGACGGTTCTGGTTGTACACGACGGTACTCAGCAGACCGGTCAGGAGTGACAGACGCATGGCTGACATATCCGCAGAAATCGGGTTCGGCAGAATAATCGCATCCTGTGCCGGATGCAGCAGAGCCTGAATCTTCGGATCGACAAAGCTGTAAGTAATTGCTTCCTGGAAACCACGGTCAACCATCAGTGTTTTCACGCGTTTAAGCGGCAGATGCGCTTCATGGCGGGAGGTCATGATCAGGTCAGCACGCAGCGGAACATCAGGGATATTGTTGTAGCCGTAAATACGGGCCACTTCTTCCACCAGATCTTCCTCGATTTCCATATCAAAACGCCATGACGGTGCAGTCACCTGCCACTGATCCTGTGCGGTTTTCACATCGCAGCCCAGACGGGTCAGGATATCTGTCACCTGTGCATCATCCACATGGTGACCAATCAGACGGTCAAGTTTGTTGCGGGTCAGCGTGATGGTTGCCGTTTTTGGTAAATCCGCTTCAGAAACAACCTCAATAATTTCGCCCGGCTCACCACCGCAGATTTCCAGAATCAGGCGTGTGGTACGTTCAGCGGCCATACGCTGTAATTTCGGGTCAACACCGCGTTCGAAACGGTGCGAAGCATCGGTATGCAGACCATACTGACGTGCACGGCCGGTGATAGACAGCGGGTTAAAGAACGCCGTTTCCAGCAGGATATTTTTGGTGGTTTCAGACACACTGGAGTGCTCACCGCCGAAAATACCGGCCATGCCCAGCGCGCCGCGGCGATCAGCAATCACCAGAATGTTGTCAGTCAGCGTGACTTCGTTGCCGTCCAGCAGCGTCAGTTTCTCGCCCTGTTCAGCCATACGGACAATCAGCTCACCCTCGAGGGTATCCAGATCGTAGGCATGCTGCGGCTGACCCAGCTCCAGCAGAACGTAGTTAGTGATATCCACGACCGGGTCGATAGAACGGATACTGCCGCGACGCAGTTTTTCCACCATCCACAGAGGTGTTTTTGCTGTCACATCAACGTTTTTAATCACACGACCGGTAAAACGCGGGCACGCCTGCGGCGCATCAACGCGGATCGGGAACGTCTCCTGATGAACAGCAGCAACCGGTGACATATCCGGTGCCTGATAATCCATTTTATTGATAACAGCCACATCACGGGCCACACCACGGATGCTCAGGCAATCCGCACGGTTTGGCGTGATGCTGATTTCAACCGCAGTATCATCCAGCTTCATGTATTCGCGCAGATCAGTACCGATTGGCGCATCTGCCGGTAATTCAATAATACCGCTGTGATCTGCACTGATCCCCAGCTCGGAGAATGAGCAGAGCATCCCTTCAGACGGCTCACCGCGCAGTTTAGCCGCTTTGATTTTGAAATCACCCGGTAAGACCGCACCAACTGTTGCAACAGCCACACGCAGGCCCTGACGGCAGTTTGGCGCGCCGCAGACGATATCAAGCAGGCGGTCACCGCCGGTATTTACTTTTGTCACGCGCAGTTTATCGGCGTTCGGGTGCTGTCCGCACTCAACCACTTCACCGATAACCACACCGTTAAACTGACCGGCAACGGCTTCTGTACCGTCCACTTCCAGGCCGGCCATGGTAATCTGATCAGATAACGCGTCGCTGCTGACAGCCGGGTTTACCCATTCGCGTAACCAGAGTTCACTGAATTTCATGAGAGTATCCCGCCTTATTTGAATTGCTTGAGGAAACGAAGGTCATTTTCGAAGAATGCGCGTAAATCGCTCACGCCGTAGCGCAGCATAGTCAGGCGCTCCATTCCCATACCAAAGGCGAAACCGGAGTAAATTTCCGGATCAATGCCGACATTGCGCAGCACATTCGGGTGAACCATCCCGCAACCCAGCACTTCCAGCCATTTGCCGTTTTTACCCATCACATCCACTTCCGCAGAAGGTTCAGTGAACGGGAAATAGGACGGACGGAAACGCACCTGCACTTCTTCTTCAAAGAAATGATTCAGGAAATCATGCAGCGTACCTTTGAGATTGGTGAAACTGATATCAGTATCCACAATCAGGCCTTCTGTCTGATGGAACATCGGGGTATGGGTCTGGTCGTAGTCATTACGGTAAACGCGGCCCGGCGCAATAATGCGGATTGGCGGCTGTTTATCTTTCATGGTACGGATCTGCACACCGGAAGTCTGCGTACGCAGCAGACGTTTGGCATCAAACCAGAACGTATCGTGGTCAGCACGCGCCGGATGGTGCGCCGGAATATTCAGTGCATCAAAGTTATGATAGTCGTCTTCAATTTCAGGGCCGGATTCAACAGAAAAGCCCAGTTCGCCGAAAAAGGTTTCGATACGCTCAATGGTACGGGTAACCGGATGCAGGCCGCCGTTTTCCATGCGGCGTCCCGGCAGCGAGACATCAATCCGCTCAGCGGACAGACGGGCATTCAGTGCCGCAGATTCCAGGGAATCTTTACGGGCATTCAGTGCTGTCTGAACCTCTTGTTTGGCTTCGTTAATCACTGCACCCGCAGCAGGACGATCTTCCGGCGGCAGATCCCGCAGCGATTGCATCTGTAAGGTTAAATGCCCTTTTTTACCCAGGTATTCAACACGTACCGATTCCAGCGCTGCAACATCCTTTGCCTCTTCGACGGCTGCTTTTGCCTGAGCAACCAGTTCAGCGAGATGTGGCATGTTTTCCTATTCCTCTGACCCTGTGGTCTTCAATTATGACGAATGACGACGGTGCTGCCGGACGTGATTGTCTCACCCGTTCCGGCAAACCCCTGAAACAAAAAAGCCTCCATACTGGAGGCTTACGGCGTTACTTTTCGTTTCTTTTTTACGCGCAAAGCCCCCTGAGTTCAGGCGCTAAAGTAAAAAAAGAAGCGGAAAGAAACGATATTATTCATTTTCTCAACTATTTGTCAGTTAACAGGATGTATTTATTCATATTACGCGAAAACCGTAAGGATATACAATGACAAATTATTCATTCTGCAGATTTTTTCTGCCGGACAGCAAAAGAGGGAGCAAGCTCCCTCTTCCGTCTGAACTATTACGCCAGAGCGCCTTTTGCTTTTTCGACCAGCGCAGTAAATGCGGCTTTATCGAATACAGCGATATCGGCTAAGATCTTACGATCGATTTCGATGGATGCCTTTTTCAGACCGTTGATGAAACGGCTGTAAGACAGACCATTCTGACGAGCTGCTGCGTTGATACGTGCAATCCACAGCTGACGGAACTGACGCTTACGCTGACGACGGTCACGGTAAGCATACTGACCAGCTTTGATTACTGCCTGGAAGGCAACACGATAAACGCGCGAACGGGCACCGTAGTAACCTTTCGCTTGTTTCAGAATTTTTTTGTGACGTGCGCGAGCAATGACACCACGTTTTACACGAGCCATACTAATCTCCTAAAGTCGTAAACTTTGCTAAAAAACTTGCTTATGCGTATGGCAGGCAAGCGACAACTAAACCCAGATCCCCTTTGGAGACCATACCTTTCGGACGTAAATGACGTTTACGCTTAGTTGATTTTTTAGTCAGGATATGACGGAGGTTAGCATGCTTACGTTTGAAACCACCTTTAGCGGTTTTTTTGAAACGCTTAGCTGCACCACGTACAGTTTTAATCTTTGGCATTTTTATTTCCACTTCGCATTGTTAAACAACGAATTAATCCGGCGAATAAAAGCCGGGGTTGCCCCCGGCATTTATTACTTGGATTGCCGGACTATTTCTTCTTAGGAGCGAGCACCATGATCATCTGGCGACCTTCGATCTTCGACGGGAAGGATTCGACGGAAGCTAATTCACTCAGATCTTCTTTGATGCGGTTAAGCACTTCAATACCAATCTGCTGGTGCGCCATTTCACGACCACGGAACCGCAGTGTGATTTTGGCTTTATCGCCATCTTCAAGAAAACGAATCAGGTTGCGTAGTTTGACCTGATAGTCGCCTTCATCTGTGCCAGGACGGAATTTAATTTCCTTAACCTGAATAACTTTTTGTTTCTTCTTCTGCTCTTTAGCCGATTTGCTTTTCTCGTAGAGGAATTTGCCGTAATCCATGATACGGCAAACGGGCGGTTCGGCATTAGGGCTGATTTCAACTAAATCAACCCCGGCTTCCTCGGCTTTCTCAAGAGCTTCTTTCAGGCTCACAACACCAAGCTGTTCACCTTCAAGACCAGTTAAACGAACTTCATTGACACGGATTTCCGCATTGATACGGTTCGGACGTGCTGTTTGAATTCTTTTTCCGCCTTTAATACCTTATTCCTCCGGTTGTTCTTCAATTCTGCGACTGCGAATTTCTTCAAGCAGTGCGTCTTTAAATTCGCTCACGTTTATGCTGCCAAGATCCTTGCCGCGACGGGTACGAACAGACACCTCGCCTGTTTCCATCTCTTTATCACCGCAGACCAGCATATACGGAACACGACGTAGCGTGTGTTCGCGAATTTTAAAGCCAATTTTCTCATTTCTCAAGTCTGCTTTTGCACGAATTCCGGCATCCTGCAGTTCTTTGACGACTTTCTGAACATAATCGGCCTGAGAATCAGTGATATTCATTACCACTACCTGGTTAGGCGCTAACCATGTCGGGAAGAAACCGGCAGTTTCTTCAGTCAGGATACCAATGAAGCGCTCCATTGAGCCTAAAATCGCGCGGTGAATCATCACCGGGGTAACGCGTTCATTGTTTTCGGCAACGTAAGTTGCACCCAGACGAGCCGGCAGAGAGAAATCGAGCTGCACTGTACCACATTGCCATGCACGATCCAAACAATCATACAAAGTAAATTCAATTTTCGGCCCGTAGAAGGCACCTTCGCCCGGCAGATATTCGAATTCAATGTTGTTTTCTTTCAGTGCGCTTGCCAGGTCAGCTTCGGCTTTATCCCACTGGACATCAGAACCGATGCGTTTTTCCGGACGGGTAGACAGTTTAACCACAATCTTTTTAAAGCCGAAAGTGGAGTACATATCATAGACCATACGGATACAGGCACTGACTTCGTCCATCACCTGCTCTTCTGTACAGAAGATATGCGCATCATCCTGAGTAAAGCCGCGGACACGCATCAGACCATGCAGTGCACCGGAAGATTCGTTACGGTGGCAACTGCCGAACTCCGCCATACGCAGCGGCAGATCACGGTAAGAACGCAGACCCTGATTGAAGATCTGGATATGACCCGGGCAGTTCATCGGCTTAATGCAATATTCACGGTTTTCAGAAGACGTTGTGAACATATGCTCTTTGTAGTTTTCCCAGTGTCCTGTTTTTTCCCACAGAACGCGGTCCATCATAAACGGACCTTTTACTTCCTGGTAATCGTACTCTTTCAGTTTCACACGGACGAACACTTCCAGTTCACGGAAAATTGTCCAGCCGTCGTTATGCCAGAACGCCATACCCGGCGCTTCTTCCTGCATATGATACAGGTCAAGCTGCTTACCGATTTTACGGTGATCGCGTTTTGCAGCTTCTTCCAGACGCTGGAGATAGGCAGCTAACTGCTTCTTATCGCCCCACGCGGTGCCGTAAATGCGTTGCAGCATTTTGTTTTCGCTGTCGCCGCGCCAGTAGGCACCGGCCACTTTCTGTAATTTGAAGCTATGGCAGAAACGCATATTCGGTACGTGCGGACCACGGCACATATCGATATATTCTTCATGGAAATACAGTGCAGGATGCTCATCCTGACCGATATTTTCGTCCAGAATTTCAACCTTGTAATCTTCACCACGGGAAACGAACGTCTCGCGGGCCTCGCCCCATGTGACGCGTTTTTTCACCACGTCATAATCTTTTTTGGCGAGTTCCGTCATCCGTTGTTCGAGTTTCTCCAGGTCTTCCTGGGTCAGAGACTCATCGAGGTCAACGTCATAATAGAAACCGTTATCGATGACCGGACCAATCGCCATGCGGGTGTTCGGCCATAATTGTTTGATAGCATGACCTAACAGGTGAGCACAGGAGTGGCGGATGATTTCCAGTCCTTCCTCGTCTTTGGCGGTGATAATGGCTAACGTGGCATCGTGTTCGATCATATCGCAGGCATCGACCAGCGTACCGTTAACACGACCGGCGATGCAGGCTTTCGCCAGACCGGCACCGATATCATTCGCAACATCAAGGACAGAAACAGGATGGTTAAACTGGCGCTGACTGCCGTCAGGAAGAGTAATTACAGGCATTTTTAAATCCTTATCTACAGTGGTGACCCATACGTAAGATCACATATAGAAATCTCATTTATTTGATTTTCAGTACGTTACCGGCAATTTCTTGCGTACATTGCAAGCCGGGTCACACCTGCGGATAATAATCTGCCGGGCGCCCTTGCCGGAACTCGAAATCCATACTAGCACAGCAAATAAGGATTAATAGGTTTATGTGACCAGGTATCTGAAAAAGTGTGCGGTGTCACAAAGAATGCAGAAATTATGAACATTTCCTTTTTAAAACAGCATCTGCGGCAGATTTTAAATCATTTTCTGTACGACAAGATGCCGTTATGAAAATCTGCCGCAGCCCGCTTTCAGGGAAGAACCGGATTATCTTCCGCTAATGAGTCAAATGACTTCAGTTCATTTTTAAAATTCACCACGTTCTTTTGTCCGGCACAATCAGTATCCCGCAGCCAGTCACAATCACTTTCCAGTTTTGGCTCCTTAATCCCCATCCACTGGCTCAGCAGCGGCAGCATAGATAATCCGCTGCGGAAATGCGTGATCCGGGTTTGTGACTGAGCATCAAACGCGGTGATAAAAAACGGTACCTGAAAATTCTGTTTCATGCTGTCGCCGTGTGTCAGATTGGTATTTTCCGTTCCCTTATCCACAAACAGCAGACCATGGTCAGAGAAGTAAGCCATCGTCCAGCGCTGCTTATCCTGCCCTGCCATTTCTGCAATATCCGACAGTAATTTATCGGTATTCTCAATACTTTTGATATAACAGGAAATATTGCGTGAACCGATAAATTTATCGAAATTTTCAGTCAGTCTTCCGCAGGGTTGCGGGTGAGAACCGATCAAATGAACCACAATCAGTTTCTTACCTTTTTTTTCTGCCAGTGCGTCACGCACAAACGGCAGCAGCATTTCATCCGGCCCGCCTTTATCCGAGCGGTTCGGGGCAAGAAAATGATAAAACCCGGCTTTTTTCCCCATAATACCGACAGGGGAATCATAAATGCCTTTCATATGCTGATTTGAAATCCAGTAAGTATGAAAACCGGCTTTATTGGCCAGTGATACCAGATTATCACTCAGGTTTGTCACATTCTTTTCACGGACAGCAAGTGCATTTGTCAGAGACAGAGTGGTGGAGCCTGATGCTGAAATATAATTATCAAAAAACAGGCCGTTCCGGCTGCTCATCCATGGTGTATTCGGATGTAATTCAAAACCGAACGCATGCATAAAGTCTTTGCGCACACTCTCACCGATGACAAGAATATAGGTATCATAACCGGTCTCTGTTACTTGCGGGTTCCAGTGGTCACTGGTTTCAATCACTTTCGCATAACGCAGGTTGTCTTTGCGGATTTCCTCATAGCTTTCATAACTGTCACGGAAAAAACGAATTTCCGGCAGACCGGAACGGAATACCGAGACAAATCCCTCAGATTTTCCCTGAATATAATCTTTTGAGGATGACCAGAATGCGGTAATAAAAAAGACGGTAAACAGTGCAATACGCTGATGACGTTTTTTCAGTGGTTTCATCAGCAACGCACAGCCTGCAAATACCAGTAATCCGGCAAGATACAGATAGGTTTTAAACGGCAGCCCTGCAATATATTCCAGCGATTCACCGTTATCCGTATACATCAGTGAACCAACCGCATTCACATCGGGATAACCGTAATTAATCCCCACAGCTCCGTAAATCAGACCCGTAAGTAAATATATCGTCAGCAGCAGAACATATAACACTCTGCTGAATGACAGGCAGAATGTAAACAGCGCCGCAGCACTGAGAACATAAATGAACTTATATTCATAACCAAAACTTAAATGAAGCACCGACAGAAACAGAAATAACCCGCCTGTCGCAATAAATATCCGTAACATACGTGTAGTCATCATACCCGGCAATTTTAATTATCAGTATCAGAGAAAGCCCGGCATTATAGCCGGACTTCCCGCCGGGTACGACTGCTTTGTAACAATCACGGCGCTCAATCACGGAGCGCAATCATTTATTTTGCGGAACAATCAGGTAAAACATTGATACAATTTATCATTGTTAATTCACCAATTGTAAAATGTTGTCCGTTATACTCCGGCCGTAGTAGAGATAAGTGAACTTTTGGTATTTTTATTGCCCTGATCCTGAATCAGGGCTTTTTTTTTTCATTTTTCCGCATAACACGCAATTTATCATTCCCTCTCATTCTTTTCTTCATTATTACCGGCGTAAATCGTATGCTTTTTAGTCACAGGGAACTGGCACGTGATACAGAAACAGCAGACCGGATTTATTGCAGGGGAAATTCAGCAGGACGATTCCGTTGCAGATTCACACTGCGGCGCAGCATCTGCAACGGAGGGGGGATTTATAAAGAGAAAGTCAGAAGATCAGTCCGCCATCGCCAGTGCGCGGTAAGCATTTTTCACTTTCCACAGATAACGCGGAGCCTGTGATGCAGGGTGTTTACTCTGTACATGCTCATAAAATTCATCGGCTGACAGCGCATTGATTTTTTCAATCGCCAGTGCACGGTTGTTATCAAACGTGCGCAGTAAAGCTCCGGCGCCGTTAACGTAGGAAACAATCGTTGCGTAATTGAGCGTTTGCGGATCGGTAATGCCGGCCAGATGCTGGTCACGGATAATCCGGATATAAGTTGTGCCGATATCGATGTTGGTTTGCGGGTCCAGTAAATCACGGGTGCTCGGTTCGCCATTGCGGCCTTTTACACGATAAGCATCGCGCCCGGCCGTAGAGGCTTTAATCTGCATCAGACCAACGGCATTGGATTTACTGATAACCTCAGGCCGGTAAGAGGATTCAACCTCAATAATGGCACGGATCAGCGTTTCATCGACCTCATAGCGGTTAGATGCCTGGCGGATAAACTGATCAAACGGGGTTGCAGGATAGACACCACTGCCCTTTACCGGATAAACGGAAGAATCAGTAATGCCGGAAGATGGCGGTGTTATCCAGCCGCCGGAGCCGTAATTGGTGCGGTTTTGTTCGCTGCTTCCTGAGCAGCCCGCCAACAATAATGCTAAAGCAATCACACTAACGGTTTTTTTCACTCTGTTACCCTTTATCCGGCATTCTGACGAAGCTAAGGATACTGAAAACACACATAAACCAAAAGGAGTTTACTTAACTTTTACATTTTATGTGATTCATAGCATAGTGTGAATCGATCGTACTGAATGTTATAAAGATATTACGGAAGTGCTTGACAAGCGCAAATGATATTGATAATCATTATCATAAACAATATCCTTAGTGATTGTCACACTTTAACCAGGCAGGCTGATAAAATGAACAAAAAACAAAATACGTTTTCCTTTCCGTCCCTGACACAGATCTTCCGGCATGTTGTGCTGCTGCTGACACTGTGTGCTGTCAGCGGGTACTCCGCTGCGGCAGAGAAAAAATTCAAAGTCGTTACCACTTTCACCATCATTCAGGATATGGCGCAAAACGTGGCCGGTGATGCTGCTGTTGTGGAATCAATCACCAAGCCCGGCGCGGAGATCCATGATTACCAGCCAACCCCGAAAGACATCATGCGCGCACAGGATGCTGACCTGATCCTGTGGAACGGTCTGAATCTGGAGCGCTGGTTTGAACGCTTCTTTGAAAATTTACAGGATGTCCCGGCGGTTGTCATTACTGAGGGAATTACACCAAATTCTATCCGCGGCGGTGCGTATAACGGTAACCCGAACCCGCATGCCTGGATGTCCCCGACCAACGCCCTGATGTACATCGAAAATATTCGTGCCGCACTGGTAAAACATGACCCGGCCAATGCGGAAACCTATAATAAAAACGCGGCAGCGTATGCGGCAAAAATAAAAGCGCTTGATGCCCCGCTGCGTGCCCGTCTGGCAAATATCCCTGAAAACCAGCGCTGGCTGGCAACCAGTGAGGGTGCGTTCAGTTATCTGGCCAATGATTACGGTTTTCAGGAAGTCTATCTGTGGCCGATTAACGCAGAAGAGCAAGGCACCCCACAGCAGGTGCGTCATATGATTGATACCGTACGTAAATATAAAATCCCGGTTGTATTCAGCGAAAGTACTATCTCTGACAAACCGGCGAAACAGGTTGCCAAAGAAACCGGCGCAGAATACGGCGGTGTACTGTATGTGGATTCTCTGTCCGCCGCTGACGGCCCGGTTCCGACCTATATTGATCTGCTCAATACTACTGTAAATACTATCGCCAAAGGATTTCATCAATGAGTGATCAGTTCAGCAAGCCACAGCTGGTTGTCGATAACGCCACTGTCACCTATAACAATGGTCATACCGCCATTTTTGATGCCAGTTTCAGCATAGAAGGCGGTTCTATCTGTGCGCTCGTCGGTATTAACGGCAGCGGTAAGTCCACCCTGTTCAAAACCATTATGGGGCTGGTTACGCCGACACAGGGGCGGGTGACACTGAATGATGAACCGGTACGTGCCGCGCTGAAAAAAAATGTGATTGCCTATGTTCCACAGACAGAAGAAGTGGACTGGAACTTCCCGGTTCTGGTCTCTGATGTCGTGATGATGGGCCGTTACGGCAAAATGGGTTTTCTGCGAATTCCCGGCAAAGAGGATAAAAAAGCTGTCGCCGACGCTCTGGAACGCGTCGGCCTTACCGGTCTGGGCCACCGCCAGATAGGCGAACTCTCCGGCGGACAGAAAAAACGTGTGTTTCTGGCACGCGCCCTCGCGCAAAACGGAAAAGTCCTGCTGCTGGATGAGCCGTTTACCGGTGTGGATGTCAAAACAGAGAATGCCATTATTGATTTACTGCGTTCACTGCGTGAAGAGGGACATCTGGTGCTGGTATCCACCCACAACCTCGGCAGTGTCCCTGAATTCTGTGATCATGTGATCCTGATAAACCGTACGGTGCTCGACAGCGGCCCGACCGCCACCACGTTCACGCAGAAAAACCTGGAAAAAACATTCGGCGGTGTGCTGCGCCATATCAATCTGTCCGGTCCGGATTTGCATGACGACGACGATCCGCGTTCACTGACGGTGATTACCGACGACGAACGCGCCGCTGTCTTCTACGGCCATCAGGATAATCTGACGGTAAAAACCGGCAGTAAGGACGAGCAGCCATGACAGAGCTGTTACTCCAGCCGTTTGAATATAACTATATGGTAAAAGCCATCTGGGTCAGCGGTATCGTGGGAGCAGTGTGTGCCTTTCTGTCTGCTTACCTGATGCTGAAAGGCTGGTCACTGATGGGGGATGCCCTCTCCCACTCCGTGGTTCCCGGTGTCGCGGGGGCTTACGCCCTCGGCTTTCCTTACTCTGTCGGCGCGTTTTTCACCGGTATGCTGGCCGCTCTTTCCATGACGTTTGTCCGCCATCTGACCCGGTTGCGGGAGGATGCGGTGATCGGGTTTATATTTTCCACTTTCTTTGCCGCCGGTTTGCTGATCGTTTCCCTGAACCCGACCTCTGTGAATGTACAGACCATCATCATGGGAAATATTCTCGGGATTGCGGATGAAGACATGTTACAGGTGGAAATTATTATTGCTGTTTCTTTCCTCGTGCTGATGTTTATCTGGAAAGATCTGCTGGTGGTCTTTTTCGATGAAACGCATGCCCGCTCTATCGGTCTGAATCCGCTGGCACTGAAAATTATCTTCTTTACCCTGCTCAGCGCATGTACTGTCGCGGCACTTCAGACTGTCGGGGCGATTCTGGTCATTGCGATGGTCATCACCCCCGGAGCCACCGCCTATCTGTTAACGGATCAATTTAAAAAACTGCTGATCATCGCTGTTATTTTAGGGGCAGTTACCAGCAGTGCCGGCGCCTATATCAGTTATTTTCTGAACGGAGCCACCGGCGGCATGATTGTGACCCTGCAGACAATTATTTTCCTGATCGCTTTCTTCTTTGCGCCAAAACACGGCATGTTGTCCGCCCGCCGCCGTGCCCGCCGGGAATCAGCAAAACTGCGTCAGGAGGCAAACTCATGAGTGATTTTCTGACCTCATTGTTTATCGACCCGTTTGCTTTCCCGTTTATGCAGCGGGCCATGCTGGCCGCTATTCTGACCGGTGCGGTCTGTGCTGTTCTCTCCTGTTTTCTGGTGCTCAAAGGCTGGTCACTGATGGGGGATGCTATTTCTCATGCCGTTCTGCCGGGCATTGTAATGGCATTTGTGATGGGCATTCCGCTGATTATCGGCGCATTTATTTCCGGGCTTTTCTGCGCCTTTGCCACCGGTTATCTGAAAGAACACAGCAGAATCAAAGAAGATACCGTCATGGGTATTGTCTTCTCCGGTATGTTTGCGCTTGGCCTGGTACTGTTTACCCGCATTGATACCGAACAGCACCTGACACATATTCTGTTCGGTAATATCCTCGGGATCACCCAGGCTGAACTGCGCCAGACCCTGATTATCGCCGGGCTGACGATGGTTGTACTGATGGTGAAATATAAAGATTTCATGCTGTACTGCTTTGACCCCAACCAGGCACGGGTTATCGGCCTGCCGGTTCGTCTGCTGCATTACGGGCTGCTGTCACTGCTGGCCCTGACTATCGTTGCCTCTCTGCAGGCCGTCGGGATCATTCTGGTCATTGCCATGCTCATCTCGCCGGGTATCATCGCCTTTCTGCTGTGCCGCAGTTTCGGCAAAATGATTCTGGTGGCAATTCTGGTTTCTGTCAGTTCGAGTTATATCGGTACGGTTGTCAGCTTCCATATCGACGGAGCTACCGGCGCCTGTATTGTACTGGTACAGGCACTCTATTTTGTGCTGGCACTGATTTACAACCAGTTACGGTTATCCGCGCTGAAACGCCGCAGACAGGTTGCCTGACCCTCTGCATAACGGGGGATATTCTGTTACCGGAATATCTCCCGCATCCGGACTCTTCCGAAACACCCCTCTGTTTTTGTCCTTTTCTGTATTTCCCTGCAGTTACTGTGTAATTTGTGTGAGATGTCCGCTTTTTTCTTTTATTTTCCGGCGGTAAGATAGACTGACTGATAGACGGCTTAGTGAGGTGGCTCATGTGGCAGGCAGCAGGACGTATACTCAGTGAACATTTCGGCGAACACTCGTTCTCTGACAAGAAACAGCTCAATGGCGGTGAAATTCACTTTTCCCGGAGTGCCCGTTACGGCGATCACCCGGTTTTCATCAAATATAACCGGCGTGACATGTTGCAGGTATTCAAAACTGAGGCCGAGCAGCTTGATGCCCTCAGCCGCAGCAACACACTGACAACTCCCGCTGTATATGGCGTCGGGTCGGCAAAAGACTTCAGCTTTCTGATTATGGAATATCTGCCGCTGAAACCTTTTGATTCCCATTCCGCGTATATGTTCGGGCAGCAGCTGGCGCGGCTTCATCAGTGGCATGAACAGCCCCGCTATGGTTTCGATGAAGATAACCTGCTGGGTACTAATCCGCAGCCGAATGCCTGGGATAAAAAATGGGCCTCTTTCTTTGCCGAAAAACGGATTGGCTGGCAATTGCAGCTGGCGAAAGAAAAAGGCATTATCTTCGGCGATATTGACAACATTATTCAGCGTGTGCAGCAAAAACTGGCAAACCACCAGCCACAACCTTCTCTGCTCCACGGTGATTTGTGGCCGTCAAACTGTGCGGCTGTCGCTGACGGAAGAACTGTCGCATTTGACCCCGCCTGTTACTGGGGTGATCGCGAGTGTGATCTGGCAATGCTCTCGTTTTTCCCTGAACTGCCGATGCAGATCCTCGACGGCTATCAGCAGGTCTGGCCGCTGGAGAGTGGTTTCCTGGAGCGCCAGCCGTTGTATCAGCTCTATTACCAGCTTCATCGCAGTCACTTATTCGGTGACCGCTATTATCAGAGCGCTCAGGCTATTATTGACGATATTCTTGCGGGATAACCCCGTTTTCCGGATAAAAAAATACCCCGTCAGCAATCCTGCGGGGTATTTTTTCAGATAACTCTGTTTACCAGTTCAGAAATTTAATTAAGAACCACGCAATGGCGCCGATAAATACCGGCAGCACATACAGCACAAAAATTTGCCGGAAAATGGTGTGATTCGGGATGCGGATTTTGGCGATTAAATCCGCAGGTGTCTTTCCGCTCTCTCTGGCATTCTCAATAATCGCCTGATCTTCGATATTCTCACGAATAAACCGGACTTGTCTGGACATCCGGATACCGGAAGCACTCAGCGCCAGTCCGACAAATATCAGGATATAAATCAGTAAAAAGCTGAGATTATGCCCCTCAAAGCCGAGTAATTTGTCCGGTACGGGGGAGTTGTTCCAGAATGTGTTCAGAAAAGGCGTATTTACACGGATCATTTCCGTCACCACATTAATAAAATCCCCGATAACCGCATTAATTTTATCACTGCCGGTACTCTGCTGATGAGCCAGTTTCAGTAAAGAAACGATAGTTGAGATCAGTGCCGGAATAAAAACCACCCAGCCTGCCACCCGTTTAAATACAGCAACCCAGCGGGCTTGTTGCAGCGTCATGCGCTTTCCTCATTTGATATTTTCACCGTAATCATAGCGCAGAAGTCAGGAGAAGATCATTATCATTATTCCGGACTTTTTTACCCCGTAAATTATTAAGTCACTTAATGAACTCTCTGCCACGGCTTGTTACAATCAGAGGATGTTTTAATTCATTACAGGATATCAGGAGCATACACTATGTCCCACACCTTACCGGTACAGGCCGCTATTTTTGATATGGATGGTTTACTGATTGATTCTGAGCCGTTCTGGCTTCAGAGTGAAAATCAGGTTTTCAGCGACATCGGCCTGGATATGTCACTGCGGGATAAACTGCCCGATATGCTGGGTCTGCGTATCGATCAGGTCGTGGAGTTGTGGTATCACGTCTCACCGTGGCAGACACCGTCAAAACAGGATGTCACTCAGCGGATTATTGATTCCACTATCGCGATGGTGGAAAAAGAGCGTCCGCTTCTGCCCGGAGTGGAACATGCGCTCTCTCTGTGTCAGTCACAGGGCCTGAAAATCGCTCTGGCGTCCGCATCACCGCTCTACATGCTGGAATCCGTACTGGAAATGTTTAACATCCGCCATTATTTTGATGCTGTGGTTTCTGCTGGTGATCTGCCATACAGCAAGCCGCACCCGCAGGTTTATCTGAACGCAGCTGAGGCACTGGGTGTTCCGCCGGTGCAGTGTGTTGCGCTGGAGGATTCCGTTAACGGCATGATCGCCTGTAAGGCTGCCCGGATGCGCTCCATTGTGGTACCTGCTGCTGAAATGGCGGCAGATCCGCGCTGGTCACTGGCGGATTACCGGTTGTCATCACTCAATGAACTGACGGCTGCGATGGTTCGCTGATAATCGTTTGCTGATGGCATTTTTCTGATAACAGTGTGGCGGGAAATTGCCCGCCCTGCTCCGTTAGTGAAATATTCCATAGTTATCCATTAATAAATAAGCCTTTTTCTTTCTTACCCTCTGGCCGGGCGACATAAAAAACTTTATACTGTAACACTGTATAAATAAACACCTGAGTATTTACCCGGTATCATGACGGCTGAGGGTCACCTGCTTTTCTCTGTCGCTTCTGTAGTGATGGTTCATCAGCTTCAGATTTCGCCTGATATCAGTCAGGGGGACTGGCTGCACCTGATCCCCGGCGCCCTGGCCGGGGCACTGCTGCCGGATATCGATCACCCGAAGTCCATGCTGGGTCAGTGGGTTCGTTTTATTTCTGTACCGGTTTCCCGCCTGTGCGGTCACCGGGGATTCACGCACAGCCTGCTGGCTATTCTGACCGGTGTTATTTTATTCCGCACACAACTGCCGGTCAGCTGGTCTGTTCCGGCCGATTTTTACCAGGCAGTCATTGTCGGGTATCTGAGCCATCTGGCGGGCGACATGCTGACAACAGCCGGTATTCCGCTGTTATGGCCGGTGCGCTGGCGTTTTTGTATTCCGTTGCTGGGCAGCAGCGGCAATAAACGGGCAGAGCGCAGTGTGGCGCTGATTGTACTGCTGGCCTCATTTTATTTGCCCGCACACTGGGAAACCTGGTGGGCTCATGTGCGGGAGCTGGTGCTGGCGCAGATAAACGCTGTGCTATAAGAAACTGATTTTATATAACCCATCGCTATAGAAAATAGTCTGTTTAGTGACTATTCATGTCAAATCATTCCCTGTGATCTACAATATAGCTATAAATAATTCAGATTCGTTATAAGTGATGCGGAAAACTCCTGTTAATCTATAACGAATCTTTTACAGTTCCTGCATTTGCACAACTGTATGCGATGTAATCAACACACTATAACAACATACCAACAGGTATCGGAGACCGGGATGAACTTTCCATTAATCAGCAATCTCGCCATATTCGTTATTCTGCTGCTGATGCTGATGAAGCTCTGCAGCAATAAAAACTGGAGCCTTTCCAAAAAGGTACTCACCGGTCTGGTGATCGGTGTTCTGTTCGGCCTCGGGCTGAATGCATTCTACGGGACAGAACATGATGCCGTAAAACAGGCACTGCCATGGTTTGATATCGTCGGTAACGGCTACGTGAAGCTGTTGCAGATGGTCATCATGCCGCTGGTTTTCGCCTCTATCCTCAGCGCGGTTGCCCGCCTGCATCAGGCATCATCACTGGGTAAAATCAGCGTACTGACTATCGGCACCCTGCTGATCACCACGGCGATTGCCGCATTGATCGGTATTCTGGTCACACTCGCTTTCGGTCTGACCGCAGACGGACTGGTTCAGGGTGTGAAAGAAACAGCGCGCCTGACCCAGCTGGAATCGCAGTATGCCGGCAAAGTCTCTGATCTGACCGTGCCGCAGCTTATTCTGTCCTTTATTCCGAAAAACCCGTTTGCTGACCTGACCGGTGCTAATCCGACCTCGATTATCAGCGTGGTGATTTTTGCCGCCTTTATGGGTGTTGCCGCACTTCAGCTGATCAAAGACAACGAAGAGCGCGGAGCCAAAGTGCTCGGGGCAATTGATATCCTCCAGGCATGGGTGATGAAACTGGTTCGTCTGGTCATGCGCTTTACCCCGTACGGTGTATTTGCACTGATGACCAAAGTCGTTGCCGGTTCAAATATTCAGGACATCATTAAATTAGGCACGTTTGTGGTTGCCTCTTATATCGCTATCCTGCTGATGTTTGTGGTTCACGGCCTGATTGTCGGTATTGCCGGTATCAATCCGCTGCGTTTCTTCCGTAAAATTGCGCCGGTACTGACTTTCGCCTTTACCAGCCGTTCAAGTGCGGCCAGTATTCCGCTGAGTGTGGAAGCGCAAACCCGCCGTATCGGTATTCCTGACTCCATCGCCGGATTCGCCGCCTCCTTTGGTACCACCATCGGTCAGAACGGCTGTGCGGGGATTTACCCGGCTATGCTGGCTGTTATGGTTGCACCTATCGCCGGTATCAACCCGTTTGACCCGCTGTGGATTGCCACACTGGTCGGTATTGTGACAGTCAGCTCTGCCGGTGTTGCCGGTGTCGGCGGCGGTGCTACCTTCGCCGCGCTGATCGTCCTGCCTGCGATGGGTCTGCCGGTCACCCTGGTCGCCCTGCTGATCTCTGTCGAACCGCTGATTGATATGGGCCGTACCGCGCTGAACGTCAGTGGTTCCATGACCGCAGGTACAGTTACCAGCCAAATCCTGGGGCAGACAGATAAAACACTGTTCGATAATGATAACGACGAAGATTTACAGCAGGGATAATATTCCTGCCGCTGATTATCGTCAGATAACAGAAAATCCCGTATTCAGCCAATGTATGCGGGATTTTTTTATGTACATCGCAGGTGTTATGCAAGCAGGTATAAAAAAGGCTGTAACGCAAAGCGTTACAGCCTTTTTATTATCCGGAACTGATTAATTCAGGAACTGACCGCTGCGCAGTGCTTCAATGCGCTTATCCAGCGGCGGGTGAGATAAAAACAGCTCGCTGAATGATTTATTACGGCCGTTGATGCAAAATGCCATCATACTGCCCTCTTCCTGCGGTTCGTAACTGGTTTTCAGGCGTTGCAGTGCAGCGATCATCTTCTCGCGCCCGACCAGGTTTGCCGAACCCGCATCCGCATAAAATTCACGGCGGCGGGAGAACCACATGGTGATAATGCTGGCCAGAATACCGAAGACAATTTCCAGTACCATAGATACCGCAAAATAAATCATCGGGTTGCCCTGGCTGCCGGAGTTCTCGTCATTGTTGTTTGACATAAAACCGGCCGCCAGTTGTGCCAGGATGCGGGAAATAAAGATAACAAAGGTGTTTACCACGCCCTGTAACAACGTCATGGTCACCATGTCACCATTCGCGATATGGCTGATTTCATGGGCGATAACTGCCTCCGCCTCGTCGCGGCTCATATTTTCCAGTAACCCGGTACTGACGGCCACCAGCGATGCATCACGGCGGGCACCGGTTGCAAAGGCGTTAATATCCGGCGCATGGTAAATCGCCACTTCCGGCATGCCGATACCGGCCTGCTGTGCCTGACGGCGTACCGTTTCCATCAGCCAGCGTTCGGTTTGTGTGGACGGGTTCGTTATAACCTGCCCGCCGACAGAACGCAGCGCCATCCATTTTGACATCAGCAGAGACACAAATGCGCCACCGAAACCAAATAACCCTGCCATAATCATCAGTCCGGTCACACTTTGACTCTGAACGCCGGTCAGCGACAGAATAATGCCGAAAACGACCATGACAGCGAGGTTTGTGAGTAAAAATAATGCAATTCGCATCATATCAGTACGATCCTTTAAAGAGTGTGCTCATCATATGCTTCAAAAATAGGGATATTTTGCCATATTTCAAGGCTTGTTAACGTAATAACTTTGATTATTAAACAACTTTACACTTAATTTTAATAAGTCATTTTTTTGCTGTTTTGTGCGATCCGGTTCGCAGTGCAGATAATCATCATATTTTATCAAAAAAACACTTTACTTTTTAAATGGGAAAAATTATCATTCTCGTTGTCGATACCTGAGTAAATTACTAAGGTATTGGCAAACGACATTGCTCACATTGCTTCCAGTATTTCGAAGTTTCTCAGCCAGCCATCGTGCTGGCTTTTTTTTATCCGTCAGCGGGTGTAAAACTCCACCGGCAGATTGTCAGGATCAAAACAGAAGAAAAAGGATTTACCGGTATATTCATCCGTGCGGATGCTGTCACAACGGACACCCGCTTTTTGCAGATGCGCTTCCCATGCCCTCAAATCGCGGACCGAAAATGCCAGATGACGCAGCCCGCAGGCTTCCGGTTGTGTCATCCGTGCCGGGCTTGCCGGAAAGGTAAAGAGTTCCAGCAGATACTCCCCGTTCAGCGCCAGATCCACCTTGTAAGAATCCCGTTCCGCACGGTAGTGTTCACTGAGCACCGTCAATCCCAGCACATCACAATAAAATGCCAGACTGGCGTTGAGATCAGAAGCAATCACCGCGATATGATCCACTTTTTCAATCTTCAGCATACGTTTCCTGTATAACGCCCCGTTGCCGGGGCGTCTGATTTACTGCTTCGTATTACAGTGGCTGAGTCTGCGCTTCCACGGCTGCCAGCGCGACCATATTGACAATACGCCGCACAGAGGAGATAGAGGTCAGAATATGTACCGGTTTATTAATCCCCATCAGTACCGGCCCGACTGTCACCCCCTCAGAAGTGGTTACACGCAGCAGGTTATAACTGATGCGTGCAGCTTCCCCGTTCGGCATAATCAGCAGGTTTGCCGCACCTTTCAGCGGGCTGTCCGGCATCAGATCACGGCGGATAGCTTCCACCAGTGCCGCGTCGCCGTGCATTTCCCCGTCAATTTCCAGTGATGGTTCCCGCTCACGGATCAGTGCCAGCGTATCACGCATTTTCTCCGCGGACGGTGACGGACATGAACCGAAGCTGGAACGCGACAGCAGTGCCACTTTCGGCTCAATACCAAACCGGCGCACCGCAGCAGCAGCCATCAGGGTGATTTCAGCCAGTTGCTCTGCTGTCGGATCATCATGCACATAAGTATCCGCGATAAAGGTATTTCCCGTCGGCAGACTGAGGGCATTCATTGCCCCGGCGGTATGCACGCCCTCATGGAAACCAAATACATTTTCCACAATCCGGTAGTGCTCGTGATAATCCCCGACTATCCCGCAGATCATGCCATCCGCTTCACCACGATGCACCATAATGGCACCGATGCTGGTCGGGTTAGTGATAATGGCACGGCGGGCCTGTTCCTGCGTCACGCCTTTGCGTTTCATCAGCTGATAATATTCCTGCCAGTACTCGGCAAAACGCGGGTCACTTTCATTATTTACGATTTCAAAATCCTGCCCCGGCACAATTTGCAGTCCGAGTTTTTTGATCCGCATTTCAATCACATCCGGGCGACCGATCAGGATCGGATACGCAAGTCCCATACTGACCAGTTCCTGTGTCGCATGTAACATACGCGGCTCTTCCCCTTCAGCCAGCACGATGCGTTTGCGATCTTTACGTGCCATGGAGAAAATCGGCTTCATAAACAGTGTGGTTTTGTAGACAAATTCATTGAGATGTTCCAGATAAACACTGAAATCCTCAATCGGGCGCGTCGCTACCCCGGTTTCCATCGCCGCTTTGGCTACCGCCGGGGCGATTTTCAGGATAAGACGCGGATCAAACGGTTTCGGTATAATATATTCGCGGCCGAATGATAACTCCTGGCCGCCGTATGCCGAGGCCACCTGCTCACTCTGCTCAGCCAGCGCCAGGTCAGCAATCGCTTTCACACACGCCAGTTTCATCTCTTCATTAATTGCCGTTGCGCCGACATCCAGTGCACCGCGGAAAATGAACGGGAAACAAAGCACATTATTTACCTGGTTCGGGTAATCCGAACGTCCGGTACAGATAATGGCGTCCGGACGCACTGCCAGTGCCAGCGGCGGCAGGATTTCCGGTTCCGGGTTCGCCAGCGCCAGAATCAGCGGATCACGCGCCATGCCTTTGACCATTTCCGGCGTCAGCACGCCGGGGCCGGAACAACCGAGGAAAATATCCGCACCCGGCATAGCATCTGCCAGGGTGCGCATGCCGTTATCATCAATGGCATACGCCGCTTTGGTTTCCGCCATATTGGCTTCACGACCTTTATAGATAACCCCTTTGGAATCACAGACAATAATATTGTCGCGTTTCAGTCCCAGCAGTACCATCAGGTTCATACAGGCGACAGATGCAGCCCCGGCACCGGAGACCACCAGACGGACATCACCGATCGCTTTATTGACGATACGCAGTCCGTTCAGTACCGCAGCGGTGCTGATAATCGCCGTACCGTGCTGATCATCATGGAAGACCGGAATTTTCATGCGTTCACGCAGTTTCTTTTCAATATAGAAACATTCCGGTGCTTTGATATCTTCCAGGTTGATACCGCCGAATGTCGGCTCCAGGGAAGCGATGATATCCACCAGCTTGTCCGGATCGGATTCATTGACTTCAATATCAAAGACATCCACGCCGGAGAATTTTTTAAATAAAACACCTTTTCCTTCCATCACCGGCTTACCGGCCAGTGCCCCGATATTACCGAGGCCCAGCACCGCAGTGCCGTTGGAAATCACCGCCACCAGATTACCTTTGGCGGTATATTTGTAAGCCGCCAGCGGATCTTCCGCAATTTCAAGGCAGGGTGCCGCAACACCGGGCGAATAAGCCAGTGCCAGGTCACGCTGGGTCGTCAGCGGTTTGGTCGGGGTGACGGTAATTTTACCGGGAGACGGAAACTGATGAAACTCAAGAGCACTTTGTTTTAATTGTTCGTCCATTTCAGGATCCTTTACAGGCTTTAATAACAGGGTCAGGGCGGGTCAGCGGCATAAGATCGGCCGCCGGCCACATTATTCAGCGCTACATAAACAGTATACTGATAAATAGCGGAATAGTGAAAAAAGTGTAATATTCATGTAGTTAATGTGCAGAACCTGTTGAAAAAAACAACATATCGCTTATTAGTTAACTGATTATAGTGACCTTATCCCGTTATACCGCCAATTATATCCTCCTGTCTTAAACCGCTAATCTACCCCCTATAATATGCTTTATGTTATTAGGGACATTATTATTTTTAAATACTTTGTTATTTGCACATATAACATTTTTGCGTAAAAATTAACTGTCTTGGCGAGCAGTATATATTTTTTATTTTAATAATTAATACATAAATTAAATTATTTTAATTAAAACTATCTTATACCACCTACCCGGCAAGGGAGAACTCTATGCCCCATCACACTATTATGGTTATTGATGACCATCCGTTGTTACGCTATGGTTTTAAAATGCTTTTACAGCCGGATTATGCGCTAACCATTATGCCGGAATTCACTGACAACAATGGCTTGTTCAGTCACATTCATCAGCACACCCCCAGAATGATTATATTAGATATTAATATCCGTGCTTTTTCCGGTATTGATTTCATCAAGAAATTACGCCACAAGAAAATATCCAGCTATATCCTGGTATTTTCACAATCACGGGAGCGAAATGATATATACGCCGCTATTGATGCCGGAGCTGATGGTTATTTACTAAAGAATTGCGATGTTGATTATTTATTAAGTCAGATTAAAAATGCCTTTAAAGGAAAAAAGATTTTCAGTGAGGCCATTTATAAAATTTTGCAGGAACGTGAACACTATCACGATCCGGTCAGTTATCTGACACAGCGGGAAGCTGATGTGCTCAAAGAGCTGGCCTGCGGGATGAAAAATAAGGAAATTGCACGGGCGCTGTTTATTTCGGAAGAGACAGTAAAGGTACACATCCGCAATATTCTGAAAAAACTGAATGTGTCCACGCGACTTGCGGCCAGCCTGCTCTACCTGAAATACCGGCTTCCCCGCTGAGAGTGATCCCCGGGATAGCTGTCCGGGGGTTATTCGCTTTCTTCGTCGATACTCGCAGGTGTCGGGTAATTGAGCAGTTCCAGTGTACCGTCCGGATTTTCCCGGACATCCACCTGGATGACTTCTTTATTCATACCACGGAGAATAGTATCCACCTCACTGTAGGCGTAGCGGATATTTTTATCACGCGCCCAGTCCGGCATACCGGTCACACCATAATAAAAATACACGGTGCTGATCCCGTCGCTCTGCGGTTCAATAGCTTTGATTTTACTGATACGCAGTGCGCCGTAACAAAAATCCTCATGCGGCAGCCAGGCTTCCTGCCCTTTTTCTGTCAGTTGGTATTCCACGCCGGACGATTTGATGGTCGCACGGATAAAACCGACGGAAGCCAGCGCATTCAGCCGTGAAATCATCCATGGTTCTGACTGGCTTGAGCTGAACTGCGGCCATTTGTGTTCATCCAGGCACAGTTCACTGTTTTCGGTAAATTTGAGCTGAAGTTCATTAAGATACACGTCCGTTTGTCCCGCAAGGGTAAAGCTGGCAAATAACAGCGTGCTTCCGGCTAAGTACTCTTTCATCGATCCTGTCTCAACATCTTCCGGATGTTTTTGTCATGGTTATGGCGTAATGCTACCCCACTTTTTTGCATTTATCGAATACTCTCTGCACGTAAGATTCTGGATAACTGCATCAAATTCCCGCATTATGCTATTTTTCGTGTTCACGACAAAGGATAAAAGATGAAAAATACAACCTCCGTCTGCCGGATTTTCGGGATCAAAAACTGCGACACGATGAAAAAAGCCCGTGCGTGGCTGGACAGCCATCAGATAGCTTATGAATTTCATGACTACCGTCAGGATGGCGCGGATACGGAACTGCTGAGTGAGTTTGCCCGTCATATTGACTGGACACTGCTGCTCAACAAACGCGGAACCACCTGGCGTCAGCTGGATAAAGCTGAGCAGGATGCAGTAACGGATGAGCAGTCCGCAATTCGCCTGATGTCAGAAAAACCGGCGCTGATCAAACGCCCGGTTCTGGTCTCTCCGGACGGCCGTTATCACCTTGGTTTTAAAGCTGATGATTATCAGCAGTTCTTCAGCCTCCCTGCCTGATACAAAGGAAACACCATGCATTGTCCTGTAACAGATCTGGCAAAACAACTCATCAGCCGGGAATCCGTCAGCCCGGACGATAACGGTTGTCAGGCGCTGATGACCGAACGTCTTATCGCTGCCGGTTTTACCGTCGAACCGATGCCTTTCGGTGATACACAAAATTTCTGGGCATACCGGGGCGGCAACGGTACCACGCTCGCCTTTGCCGGTCATACCGATGTGGTACCGCCGGGTGATCTCAGCCACTGGCGCACTCCGCCGTTTGAACCGGCGCTGATTGACGGCATGCTGTACGGGCGCGGAGCTGCTGATATGAAAGGCTCACTGGCAGCCATGATTGTCGCTGCCGAACGTTTTACTGAACGTTATCCTGACTATCCCGGCCGCCTTGCTTTTCTGATCACCTCCGATGAAGAAGCTTCAGCCGTCAACGGTACGGTAAAAGTGGTGGAAACCCTGATGGCTCGCCATGAAAAGGTGGAATATTGCCTGGTCGGTGAGCCATCAAGTCAATCACAATTAGGGGATATGATTAAAAACGGCCGCCGGGGCTCCGTTACCGCCAATCTGACTATTCACGGCACTCAGGGCCATGTGGCGTATCCGCATCTGGCCGATAACCCGGTTCACAGCGCCGCACCGTTTATACAGGATCTGGTGGCTGAGCACTGGGACAGCGGCAATCAGTTCTTCCCGCCGACCAGCATGCAGATAGCCAATATCCGTGCCGGTACCGGCAGTAACAACATCATTCCCGGTGATCTGTTTATTCAGTTCAATTTCCGCTTCAGCACCGAATCCACCGCTGAGTCACTGCAAGCCCGGATTGCAGCATTGCTGGAAAAACACCTGCTTAAACACACGATTACCTGGTCATTATCCGGCCATCCGTTCCTGACACCGGAAGGTCCGCTGACAGATGCCGTCAGTCATGCCATCGGCCAGTACTGTAATCTGACACCGGAGCTCTCCACCGGCGGCGGAACCTCTGACGGGCGCTTTATTGCGCGGATGGGTACACAGGTTGTTGAACTGGGGCCAATCAACGCCACTATTCATAAGGTGAATGAATGCGTCAGTGCGGCTGATTTGCAGCAACTCAGCCGTATCTATCAACGGATTATGGAGCAGATCCTGCTATGATGACGTTTGAAATGCTGACCGGGCAAACCCGTGATCATGTCATTAATTTTGCCGGTAATCATCATCTGCAATTTAATGCCACCAAAGCGTTCCTCGCCATGCAGAAAGCGGCAGCAACCGCCGGGTTTAAACTGATGCCCGCCAGTTCTTTCCGGGATTTTTCCCGCCAGCAGATTATCTGGAATGAAAAATTTGCGGGTATCCGCACTGTGAATGATGCAGAAAACCGTCCGCTGGATGTCTCCGGACTGTCAGAGGCAGAACGCTGTCAGGCGATTCTGCGCTGGTCTGCTATTCCGGGTGCCAGCCGTCATCACTGGGGAACCGAGGTCGATTATTACGATCCGTTCCGTCTGCCTGCTGACACATCCCTTCAGCTCGAGCCCTGGGAATACGAGGACGGCGGCTATTTTGCCGCCCTTTCCGCCTGGCTGGCGGACAATATGGCACAGTTTGATTTTTATCTGCCGTTCACACAGCGCCAGACCGGCGGTGTGGCCTATGAGCCGTGGCATATCAGCTACTGGCCGCTTTCTTATGAAGCAGAACAGCTGTATACCCCGGAGACACTGGCCAGGGTACTGGAGACACAGGATATTGCCGGGAAAACATGGTTACTGGCGAACCTTGATACGGTTTATCAGCAGTATGTTAAATTACCGGAAAACGATTAGTCCGGGGATTTATCCTCCGGCGCCGGGGGATTCTCCGGCGTCATTTCCTCTGTTTCTGGCAGGCGCAGCATAAAAATCAGCAGCCAGACCAGAATACACAGCAGCAACAGGCGGATATAAATCAGTTTCACCAGCCAGAGTGATACCGCGAACGTCAGCAGAATGACCACCACCGCCCGCCGTTTTGCTTTACGCGGCAGGCCTTTGTGTGTCTGCCAGTGACGGATATACCCGCCGAACCAGGAACGGTACAGCAGCCAGTGATGGAACCGGGGAGATGAGCGGGAAAAACACCATGCCGCCAGCAACAGAAACGGCGTTGTCGGCAATACCGGCAGCACGACACCCAGGGTTGCCAGTATGACGGCAATCCAGCCTGATAACAGCAGCAGTATACGGGTGAACGGCATGAGTTTCTGGTCTTCCGGTAATGAGAATGCAACTCAATGTTATCGTTGTGTAACACCTTATTCAACTGCCTTGTGACCACAAATGTTAATCCGGTGACAAAACGGCGCCCTGTTCCGCACAGAGAGCCGTTCAGGCTGCTTCCCGTATTATTACCGGTAAAAAATCAAATGATTGATACTGCTGTCACATCAGCGGCGGCACCGACGGCCGGATCGGCACAGCAAGTACGGTCGGTCCTTTGCGTTGCAGTGCGGCTTTGCAGGCTGCGATCACGTCGTCTTCTGTTGTTGCCCTGACCGCTGTACAGCCATAACCGGTGGCAAGCGCAGCAATATCCAGTCCCGGAATATCCAGCCCCGGCACACCCGGCGTGTCTTCCAGCACGGCAAATGATTTCAGAATACCGTACTGGCCGTTTTCCGGAATGACAAACAGGATCGGCAACTGATGCTGTGCGGCAGTCCATAATCCCTGCACAGAGTATTGCATAGAACCGTCACCGATAATCGCCACCACCGGCCGGTTGCGCCCGCTGTCCCGTTCGCCAAGCGCAATCCCCGCGCTGGCCGGTAGTGTCCAGCCGAGTGATCCGCTTGCAAAAGTATAGAATGAATCCGGTTTATCCACCGGCCAGGCCGCATGGAGTTCCCCGAGGTTAGAGGGGGATTCTTCGGTCAGAATGGTATCTTCCGGTACGGCGCTTCTGACTGCACGAAACAGCTGTGAAGCACTCAGCAGCCCGTCAGATGCCGGTTCCGGTGCGGCAGGATGCGGTGCCATTCCGTGCGGTAGCTTACTGATGGCGGCTGTTCGTGCCGGACGAGCCGTTACCCGTTCCGTTAACTGTTCAACCGCCAGTACCGCGTCACTCAGCAGACTATCCCCGACCGGTGCCCGGCCGGCTTCCTGCGGGTCATCCGTGATATGCAGCAATTGCAGTCCCGCCGGGATATAGTCGCCGGCCACATACGGATAATAGCGGAAAACCGGCGCACCGATTATCAGTGCCACATCATGACCGGCAAGCTTATCCGAAAGCGGTTTCATCGCAAACGGTAACCCCCCGGCATACAACGGGTGAGACTCCGGAAACGGCGGGCGTTCTGAGGCCGGAGCTGAATACACCGGGATATTCAGTTTTTCCGCCAGCCGGATACCGGCATCCCAGCCATCTCCCCGCGCAAGGGATGAACCGTAAATCAGTACCGGGTTTTTCGCCTCTGACACGCACTGTGCAAACTCGCGTATTCTTACCGGATCAGCACTGATACGGTGAGAGACGGTGCGCACAACCGCACAATCCGATTCCGCCGGTTTATCCCAGTCATCCAGCGGGATCGATAAAAAGACCGGCCCTGCCGGCGGTTGCAGCGCCATGGCATACGCCCGCATAAAGGCTGCCGGAACATCTTCCGCTCTCACCGGCTGGTAACTCCATTTCACCCACGGCTCCGGCAGGATTTCCGGTTTAATATTGGTCAGCCACGGCTCCATCAGCAGCATGT
The DNA here is from genome assembly GCF_032989665.1 of Morganella sp. BCCO 40_0007. Classification (NCBI taxonomy): domain Bacteria; kingdom Pseudomonadati; phylum Pseudomonadota; class Gammaproteobacteria; order Enterobacterales; family Morganellaceae; genus Morganella; species Morganella sp. BCCO 40_0007. Next base: position 67,190 of record NZ_JAVBIN010000015.1, read on the forward strand.
CGCGGGTCTGGTTACCGGCAGTGATAATCAGCGGCGTGCGGTTCATATACGCGGTGAGGATATTACTCATCGCATTGCTCAGCCCGGCGGATGTATGCACATTCACCAGTGCCACATTACGGGTGGATTGCGCATAGCCATCAGCAGCCGCTACTGCGGAGGATTCATGCAGCGTCTGGATATAACGGAAATCCGCCGGAAAGTTTTTCAGGAACGTTTCCTCTGTCGAACCGGGATTACCAAAAACAGTCGTGATATTCAGTTGCCGGAGTAATTCAAACGTCACCTGACGGATTGTTTTTCCCATTGTCATGCTCCCGTGAAATTATTATTCCCCCGGTACTGAACATACCGGCGAATGAAAAAAGATATGCGGATGGATTTATCTGTCTGATGCTATTTTTCGCTTAAATAACAATAACAAATAAAGGTAAAACAAATTAAAAGAAACCGGAAAATGCAGATATTGAGACTCTATTACAGGGAAAAATAAAGATCAAACACCGGCCTTGTGCCGTTGCCACAGATTATCCGGGCAGCAGAATCATTATTTCTGATATAAAGCAGAAAGATAGAGGTAAGACCAGATAACAGACTCATAAAAAGTCAGAGCAATACACCTGCCGGAGCCGATTGAGAGTAAACAAAGCGATAACATGCTGCCTGTTTATGAATCCGTTACAGTATCGTTTAACCCGGAACTGTTATTGTCTGCCCCGTGGTACCAATTGGTTATTCTTGTTTTTTTCAGCTCTCAGCGGATGCAGAGAGCTTTTTTTTTATTTTCGGTATACTATCCGGATTATCCAGACTATTTATGTGCGGAGGCCGTATGCTGAAAATATTCGCCTTTATTGCCTTTATTGCCGTTATTCTGCTGTCAGGTTGTGCGGGAGTTGGTGTCGGGGCATCCGGAGGTTCGGAAGGAACTTCTGTGGGGATAGCCACAGGTATCGGCTTTTAATCCGGCGGTTAATAAATAAAAAAGTAACAGCAAATGAACTGATCATTTACACGCAGCCTGAGTGTACGAATGGCCTGAACTCACCAAAGCATACTTCACCATACAATGACTCCGCCTTTGGCTGACTTTTTTCAACGCCTGCCCCGGAGAGATACATCTCCCCGGACGGGTATAATGCGTATTCATTACCCTGTACCGCAGTTTATACGCAATGTGATACAGGAAGCACTCAACGGCAATCTTTGTAACTTATTTGTACAGAGAACTTTCTCCCTGAGGTCTGGTCTTAAACCTTCTGTGTGCCCACAAGTATTGGTCTGGTGCACGCATAATTTCTGTCTCTATAATTTGATTCAGCCTGCCCGCATCAATCGCGTCATCACCAGACGAAAACTCATTAATTTCTTTACCAATTATTAATTCGTAAGGTTTCTTATTATTTTCGTTATTTCTTATCATTGTTGCAGTCAATATCGGTGACCGTGATAATTTGACAATGGTTGAAACACCTTTGGATGTCGAAGCCTCAGCTACCGAGAAAAAAGGAGCAAAAATAGTCCCTTTGGCTCCAAAATCCTGATCAGGCGCAAACCAGATTGCCTGGCCGCGCTTTAATTCGGATACCATAAACTTCAAATTTTTCCGGTCAATCATCCCGTTTCCGGAGCGGCTGCGGCACTTTGTCTGTATATACTCCATCGCTTTATTGTTATGCGGGCGATACATAGCATTTACAGGAAAACACAGCCCCATAATCCTGCCCCCAAGCTCCAGCGACATAGAATGGATACCAATAATTAAAACACCATTATTCCTGTCATATGCATCATTGAAATTATCACCGCCCGTTACTCTGAATATTGCATTAATTCTTTTGTCATTCCAGAACCAGGCAATACCTGTTTCAAATAATGCAATTCCCAAAGATGACAGATTACTTGCGATCATACTCTCTATCTGGATTTTATTTTTATCAGGAAAACATAATTCTAAATTTTTTTTAATTATAGATACCCGCCTTTTCAGGAATAAACCCGCAAAACGACCTAACTTGTCACCTAAAAACACAAGCCACGGATAAGGCATCTGAACCAGACAAAAAAGCAATAGTATGCCGAACCAGGTTAAAATGTACCTTGGGTGAAGAAGCCTGACAGAAAAATTATTCAGAGAATACATTTTTTCCTGATACGTAATAATGACTACATAATAAAAAGGCCCGATAATATTATCAGGCCCCGGAATTTAGTCTTTTCTATTGCTCAGACAACAACATTACCGTTTTACAAAAAATGCATTTTGCACCATACGGATTTGATGCAGAAACATCAAAGTGCGAAGTTCGGTATTGTGTTCCGCAGCAACAGGGACACTGAAGAAACAGTGCGATAATCATCGGTGCGCCTCAGAGCCCCACCACATTTGCTGCAGACGGGCCTTTTGCCCCGTCTTCAACATTGAAGGTAACATTCTGACCTTCATATAATGTTCTGAAGTTGTCGCCCCGGATCGCAGAGAAGTGAACAAACACATCTTTGCTGCCGTCAGCCGGAGTGATGAAGCCAAAACCTTTCGATTCGTTAAACCATTTTACTGAACCAGTCATTGTATCAGACATAGAATTTCCTTTAATTTTTTGATTGCCATAAGGCATATGAGGTTTGTTTTTTATTTTTACTTATGGGAATTAATTAGAAGGAATTCGCAATGAAGTGGTATCGGGGATAACGCTAAATGGTGAACGACTTTAAACTGACCAGCATAAATAGGCCTGTACTTCCAAACCAGTGACGCCATTGAGCCACAGATGATCACAAATAGCAAACTTTATTATTTTATTCTCAGATATTACGTATTAATACACATAAATTACGACTAATTTTAGCAACTTATCTTATCTGTTTATCGGTATAAAGTAAAAATGGAGGCTTCAATTTATCAGTAATACGAAACAGAAATAATTCTTATCATAAGGGCATTTTTTACGACCGTAATACATTCATAAATAAATTTTATTGATCTTTTCCCAAAATCAGCACCAGGTTAAATCAGAGATCCGAGCCTTTTGATCTCCTCCCAAAATTATAATTTTATTATTTTTATTTTATAAGATTAATTTTTTTTGAAATTACGATGCCACTTAGTCCTGAGCTTGAATTAATATGGTACAAATTAAAATTATTTGGCATTCCTTTTTGCAATCCATACTCATCAACAAGTAAGTCAGGGATTTTTTTATAAATAGATATTTCAAATATTATGTTTTGCATCTCAAATGACGTTAAGTCCCAATGAAATACATCACAAAATATAATTATTGAATCATCATCAATATTGAATGTTAATTCATTTTTTGTTTTATTGTACGCAACGCCAATAATAGATAAATCATGCATATTTAATACATTAGTCATTTATTGTTTCTCCTGTTTTTAATGGCCGTCCATCTAACCGAATTTTATTTGGCGTTTGTTCTGATGGATAAACCCAATCATGTGCGTGAGGATCTCCGGCTCCATGATCATGTCCAAAATCAATATCTTTTATTGGTTTCCCTTCGGAATTATATCTTCGTAGTTGTTGTAATTCATTTGTCTCCGGATGCCTTTTTTCTAATACGTCATTAGCGGGGCCATTGTCACCATTTTTTCCTTCGGATAATCTATTTTTTGTTCTTTTACCTTTTTCACTCAAATACACATAAATCGCTGGTATGTCAGCAACTGGTGTGATCAGGATGTAATCATTAAAATCCTGTTCCCCCGGTGCAGGAGTGGTCAGAATGACCGGACCGTTATCATCATGCGCCTGAAACCCGCCGGAGCTGTCCGGCCGGCCCGGAATATAAGGGTTGTGATTGCCGGTATTCGTCGGCACATTGACCGGCTCAATATCACCGCCAGTATGCCAGCCTCTGCCCCCGAAGTCATCCGGATGGGTTGAGGAGGCCAGCTCAACAAATTTATTGTCTGTACCCACACCGGGATACAGAATATGCCCATCATCCAGTGTGAATTTATAGATCGTCGCCAGTGATTGCGGGGTCGGCAGACCGTCTAAAGAACGGTATGCCTGACAGCTGTTCCGGATTTCGTTTGCCTCAAACTCCGGGGCTTTTACCCAGCTTTGATTCTACGTAAGAAACCATTCCGTTGAATACCACCTCAATATTGAAGTATTTTATCAAAATTATGCACTTAATAAATTTTGTTGTAATCGATCGGTTCAAAATATTTGGCCAAGCATTTATCTATATGTTTAGCCAATAATGGGATATCAGCAAAAGCAAGCTGGCCATATTCTGGGTGGTATTTCTCAAAGTATAGTTTTAAAGGTATTCCCTCTAAATCAGCATAGTCTTTAAATTTTTTCTCTGTAGCTATTAATGGAGAAATAGTCCAGTTATACTGATTGTTTCTTTTTTTAAACCCAAATAAAGTCCATGGTAGTTTACCAGTAAAGGAATTTACGGAATCTCCTAATATTTTTATGAAGCCAATTGGTTCGAAATTACTATTGATACGAAAATTTGTTGATGGAAGGATATTAATCCCATCATATACATAGGTGTCAGTGCAAAGAATATCCAGAGGGTTAATACTCCTTTTTATAAAGCGGATGTCCACATTTCGCCACTCAATAACAACATATTTTTTTATAACTTCGATTACTTCACTGCCTGTATTTTTTCACCAATCATCTATTTAATCCTTTTGGTTTATTTGAAATGATAAAAGGATTATCATTGCTCATGCTTTTTATATGTTTTCCCCAATCTCCTTTAGGAATGGCTTGTTTTGACAACCTAGGGTCATAAATATACTTACCATCAGTATATACTTGGTGATATGTCATATCAGCTTTACTAACACCATTTTCGAGAATGGTAATTTCACCAAATTTATCTACTGGCTGAACTTCAATAATATACCCTGCACCATCTGCGGCTTCCAGTAATCTATCAGCAATTTCAGAGCAATCATAGTTATCATTATTTAATAAATCTTGATATTTAGGATCATTCATCTTGTCAAGAACAGCCTGATTAGGAGGATAATCGGATGAAGCATCTCTTGCTGGCCTATTTAATCATGGTAGTTCTTCACTCAAATACACATAAATCGCCGGAATATCCGGAATAGGGGTTATGAGGATGTAATCATTAAAATCCTGTTCCCCAGGTGCAGGCGTGGTCAGAATGACCGGACCGTTATCATCATGCGCCTGAAACCCGCCGGAGCTGTCCGGCCGGCCCGGAATATAAGGGTTGTGATTGCCGGTATTCGTCGGCACATTGACCGGCCCAATATCACCGCCAGTATGCCAGCCTCTGCCCCCGAAGTCATCCGGATGGGTTGAGGAAGCCAGCTCAACAAATTTATTGTCTGTACCCACACCGGGATACAGAATATGCCCATCATCCAGTGTGAATTTATAAATCGTCGCCAGTGATTGCGGGGTCGGCAGACCGTCTGAAGAACGGTATGCCTGACTGTTTATCTGTTAATAGGAAACTTGAATTATAATTTACCCTTAATTTTTTCATTATTTTTAACTATACATATATATCTCAATTGAACTTTCTGCTCCAATTTTCCCAAGAAAATCATTTGTTTATGACGTCCAGTAAATCGCGGGGTTTTCATCATTCTCCACCTCAATTAACAGAGATAGAGAAATTGACACCTCATTTTTTTCCTTAAAACCATTAATTAATTTTATTTTATCTTTTAAAATTGAAACTATTTTATCTATTTGTTCCTTTACATCATAAGACTCTTCTTTTTTTGTATATATTGACCAACTTGTTTCTGTACTTGGTCTTTTTCTTGTGCCTGTTATGACACCTTTTAAATTTACTTCCATAGGTTGAATTCCAAGTAAATCAGTAAGTTCATTAGGATCGAAATTATCACCGTAAATTGAAAATTCTGCTTTCACTGTTGTTTTATTCATGTGTACACCTATTTTTGGGCCGGTATTGAACCCCATACATTTAAAATAAAACTCACAGAATATACATATCTAAATCAATTGCAGCATCTATTTCATTTACAAATGAAAGAAGCTCTCCTTCTAAATAAAACCCTGGAGCTTTCCCATCTTCAATTTTAATGGAAAACATAAAAACATACTTTACATCATAGATTGTTTTTATCTTTTTTAGCTCTAAAACTTTTTCTTTCAGAGTGGAAGCTAAATTATTCATTTGATCCATTACATCATATGAATCTTCATATTCAGTTGATAATGACCAACCTGTTGTTGGGCTAGGAATTTTACCTCCCTGAGAAACCACCCCTTTAATTCTGGTTTTTGATGGTGATAAATTTAATATTTCAGATACATTATTGATATTAAAATCATCGCCATAAATTGCAAAAGTTGCTTTTACTTTAGACATATAAAACCTCATTATTTTATGTACGTTCCGGTTGGAACTCCTGATCCTTTGCCGCCTTTCCTGAATATCCATACTTGGCCAGTATCTTTATCTAAATATAGATCGTATCTTGAATTAGAACCATAACCCATTAATTCATCCTTTAATTCATGAGCATCTATCCCATTCTTTTCTAGGTAGCTATCTTTTAACATTTTAACATTTTTAGGTCTTTCTTCGCCATTATCTCCAGCCTCCGCACTCAAATACACATAAATCGCCGGAATATCCGGAATAGGGGTTATGAGGATGTAATCATTAAAATCCTGTTCCCCCGGTGCAGGTGTGGTCAGAATGACCGGACCGTTATCATCATGCGCCTGAAACCCGCCAGAGCTGTCCGGCCGGCCCGGAATATAGGGGTTGTGATTGCCGGTATTCGTCGGCACATCGACCGGCTCAATATCACCGCCAGTATGCCAGCCTCTGCCTCCGAAGTCATCCGGATGGGTTGAGGAGGCCAGCTCAACAAATTTATTGTCTGTACCCACACCGAGATACAGAATATGCCCATCATCCAGCGTAAATTTATAAATCGTCGCCAGTGATTGCGGGGTCGGCAGACCGTCTGAAGAACGGTATGCCTGACTGCTGTTCCGGATTTCGTTTGCCTCAAATTCCGGGGCTTTTTCCCCCATACGCACCCGCACCTGATCGTTATAGCCCTCTGTCGCGAAAGACATCACATCCGGACGACCGGTTTCTGTATTTTCCTGATATCTGATCCGGACGCGGGTCGTCGCCGTGCCCCCGGCGCGGGCTTTTTCTGCCAGGTCCTCATAAGTCAGCGAGTCGCCTTCATAGTAATTGGCCATCAGAACGCCGACCGGCAGTGCATTGTTCACCAATGTCAGCATAAAATTACGCTGTGATTTTTCACTCCGGGCTGCACTGCCGGGTGAAAATAAGTCGTCATCATTCCGGCGGGTGTTTTGTGTTGTCTGGTTATAAACAGCTCCCCCGACTATCGCACTGATTATCATCTCCGCAAGGTACACCAGCGGGAATCCGGCCTGAACGGGTTCGGTTTGTTCTGCTTTCCTGGCGTGACTGTGCCGGCCGAAGTTATCCAGCATTTCCGGTGCGGTCCCTGCATCCGTATTTCCTGCTCCCCGCAGAACGGATTTGGCAAACACTTTTTCCGTGATACGCCGGATGCTAACCACCCGTCGCTGATTATACGGCCAGACAAAAGTATATCCGTCATGACAGGCTGAATATTCATGCAACCGGGCTATTTGTGCCGGGGACATGTCATAAACACGTTCGGGTAATGCCGTATTGAACATCCCTGCATTATTGTGCTCACTGAAAATATATCCCTGTGTCCGGCACCAATTTTTCAGTGAATCGTCCGGGTAGTGTACTGACTGCAACGGCATACTGGTTGTCAGTTTATCTGCCAGATCCTGCACATCAATTGTCACCATCACCGGACGTGCGGATAATCCATCAACCCGGAACAATCCCTGCCCATCAGTCACGCCGGAAAGTGATTTATCCGTTCCCCGCTCTTTTAGTGTGAAAGACATGTTATCCAGCGGATGCCCGGCATCATCAACCAACTGAATTTCCAGCCAGTAGCGGTAATTTTCACAGTTAATACAGTCTCTGATATCACTCATGCGATTCCTCCGTCTGCTGCCGGTATCCATTCCCGGTATTGTGCGTGCCGGATAAAATCATCATATGTCAGGTAATTAATATCGGTCAGCAGAGCTAACTGCTGTTTCAGCCATACCGCCAGATGCTGCATCAGCATCCCTTCCGGTGTATCCAGTATCAATGCGGTTTCCGGTTTATTTTCCCACAATTCACAGGCGATATTATCCGCATAAAATATCAGCGCCTGCGGTGAATTTTGCCACGCTCTGACAAGATGAGACTTCAGTTCAAACGGAAGGTGTTGTATTTCCGGTACCGGCAAATCAGAATCTGTAACCGGAGAATGAAATTCATTCAGTTCCGGTGTACTTATTAACAACCGTTTTACCGGTGTCATCAGTATCCGCCAGTCGTCCTTATTCATTTCCGGTATCAAAACAGAGGCTATCCGGCTGTCCGCAAGACGGAGAATAACCTGATGCTCTTTCAGGGTAACAATTTGCCGCCTGCACCAGTGATCAAGGTTATCCTGTAAGGACTGGCCGCTGCGGTATGCCCAGCCCCATGAAAGATCGCTGAAAACACCAGTATCGGTTAATCTTCCGAGTGCCTGATATGATGATGGTTTCAGCAGAATCAGCCAGGGCCCCTGCTCTGCAATATGTGCCAGCGGCGTATTGTCATAGATACGGAATGCATCCTCAATCCAGTCATTTGCATACAGTATTTCAACCGGGTTCGGTTTTGCCTGTACATTCACCATCAGATATACCCGCATCGGATCAGTTTCAGTCAGCCATTGTGTCCAGTTACGTTTTTCCATTTCCGCCTCCGGATTTGATAACCCAACTTCCTTCAGTCTGCGCAGCCACCGCACAGTATTTTTTCACCGGATACGGTTCCGGGGCCGGAGGAACGCCCTCCGGCGGCATCAGTCTGACCGGCACACCGTTGCCGGGAGCGCTGTCACCGACGTTCAGATTACCGGAGGTGAAAATCGCCCCCGGCGTGATGCGGATAAAACTGTCGCCGACTTTGAGGGTGATTTCTGTTCCCGCTTCTATAATGATTTTTCCGTCGCTGAGATGATGCGTCTGCTGTCCGCTTTCAGTCACCAGATTTTTATCCGCGCGGGTGTGCTGTTCCCCTTTGATATGCAGCGAGACATCCCCGGTAGTCTGGTGTTTTTGTGAGCCGTTGATAATGACATGCTCATCACCGGTCAGTTCGGTGTGACTGTTGTTATCAATCCG